>JADFOU010000370.1 GCA_022562655.1 candidate division TA06 bacterium | reverse complement strand
TATGACAATGGTTAACCCAAACGATGTTCTCAAGATCCCTGGTATTTCTCTCCACACGGACACCCATCAGGCCTTCGTCGGAGAAAGGGAAATCAACCTGACCATCACAGAGTTCAACTTACTGGCCTGCCTTTTGAAAAATGCAGGGACGACTTTAAGTCGAGATACCATTTTCGAGCATTGTGGGATGACCAATCCTATCAGTGGAACGGTACGCACCGTGGACACCCACATCCACCTGCTTCGCAGCAAGCTGGGCGAGGGTGGGTATCTCATCAAGACAGTCCGGGGCGTTGGATACCGATTGGAGAGCTGATTCGCTCAAATGAAGAAACCCCCCTGGCCCCGTGTTAAGGCAATATTCGGCCCTCCAAAATGGTAGGGCCGCCGGGGGCCAGGGGTTGTGGAAATTATGACCGGAAAGTGGAAGCAAAATGGTGACGGAAGTTACGGCAAACCCCTGGCCGTTCTTCGGGGCGGTCAGGGGGCACTGAAAGGAGCAGTAAAAGAGAAATGGAAGAATGGAAAGAGAGGATGATTAAGAGGATTCAGGAAGAAGGTGCTGGTGTAGGACTCACACACGAAGAGCATCAAAAAATCTTACAACTGCCCAAGGAAGAACAAGCGAAAGCACTTATGAGAAAGATTTTAGAGAGCGAGAAAAGGAAAATCAATTAGGTAAATAAACTAAACCCATAGCCGTCTCACAAGGGGCGGTCAGGGGTCAACAGAAAGAAAGGAGAAGTGATATGGGAGTTACAGTAAGAGAAAAAATTGAAGGCTCAGGCATTTATTGGGTGTTTATCAACCACAAGGGCAGACGGACCAGCCGGAAGGTTGGGGATCGTACAGCAGCAAAAGAAGCGGCCCGGAAGATTCAAGCAAGGTTGACGCTGGGCAAGGGGGCGTTTGGGGAGAAGGCCAAAAACTACCAGCACCCAAGCTGAAGGACTACTGGAAGCGTTTTGAAGAGAACTACAGGGGCACCTTGAAGCCAACCAGTTGGGAATGCTATGAGGTCGCCCTGAGGATTCATATTCTCCCCGAACTCGGGAAGTATCGTCTGGATGAGATCACAAAGCCTATGATGAAAAAGCTGGTCGTGAAGATGGTTGAAGATGGACTTGCTAAGGATTCCATTCGCTTATACGTGGCTGCCCTCAGGGTACTCTACAACCAAGCTATTGACGACAAGGTGGTGTCCGAGAACCCGACCAAGGGACTTGGCAAGTTCTACCGCCAGGCAAAGAGGAAACATGAAGAGATTGATCCCTTGAGTGAACAGGAGTCCCTGCTTGTCCTAGAGAAGACATTGGAGTGGGAGAAGAAGCATTACCTTCTCTTCCTCTGTGCCCTTCACACAGGAATGAGATCCGGGGAGCTGGCGGGCCTCCAGTGGGGCGATGTTGATTGGAGCGGCCAGTTCATCGAAGTGAGGCGTTCCATTAACCGTTTTGGTGAAGTTGGAACCGTCAAGACCAAGAGCGGACGAAGGAGGATCGACCTCTCGGACCACCTATTGGAAACTCTGAGCGACTACCGTCGCCAGCAGCAGCAGGAGGCGTTGAAGAAAGGGAAGAACGAAATCCCTGAATGGATCTTCGCTAACCGCTTCGGTAGCTTCATGAGCATCAAGAACGTGAAGACCCGGAATTTCAAGAGAGTGCTGAAAAAGGCAGGGCTTCGGTCTATCCGGTTCCACGATCTGAGACATACGTTCGCTTCTCAACTCCTCTGCAATGGGGCGAACATCCTCTACGTCAGCCAGCAGCTCGGGCACGCTGACCCTTCAATCACCTTGAAGATTTACGCCAAGTGGATTCCAACCGAAGGTCAGAGGAAGGCCATGGATGTACTTCCTTATGTTGGAAGATTGTCGGATACCTCCGACAATTCAAAGACCGAGAAGGTGGCGGTGTAGCCCCTTTTTTTACTCAAAATCTGCACCCTATCTGCACCCAGGGCTCTGAGCAAGGGTTCTGGGTGCTTTTTCTGCCCCTCTTTTCGGTCCCCTTTTAAGAGACTTATATTTCCCTGCCTGTCATACGAAACCCTTGTCTGGAGCGACTAATAGGGCAAGGAGAATGAAATGAAAAAACTTGAAATCTCAGTTGGGCGGGTCTTTAAAGGACTCAAGAGCGTTCTTTGGAGTGACTGATGCTCTATTACCACCAGAACCCCTGTCACTACAGGTTTTCAACAACTTAGAGTGGCGAGACGCGGCGAGACGCGGCAAATAACCGCACTTTCTGCACCCTATACGCACCCTGCCCCAAAGTTGCACAGAGCGGCACAGAGCGGAAG
>JADFOU010000040.1 GCA_022562655.1 candidate division TA06 bacterium | reverse complement strand
GCCTCCACTAATTGTGAGTAATTGTCATTTATAAGATCTCTATACGAACAAGTTCTGCTCTGTTGAACCCACCACTTCGTTGTAAACGAACAGGATCAAGCCAGAACTTTGCAACTTTGTCCTCCCGTTCAACATGAATGTGTTGAGGCTCATCACGATCTCCAGCGTAAAAGAACAATCGGTATGGACCTGCTCTCAGAACCGTAGGCATTTATTTTGGATCCTTCATGCTTCCACTCTCATCATAGTCAGTGATGAAGCGCTGGCGTTTCTACACGCTGGCTCCATCGCGTTTTTCGATGGTTCACATCATGAGGGCTCACCGTACTTGTTGCGATGAATCCGCATAAAAATCTCCACTAGATTCCCAGGTTCGATATCCGACACATCCAAGTCGTACACCTCGCGGATCTTCGTCTGGATATCCAACAACTCCATATCATCCACGCCGGTGAAATCCTGAAGACTGGATTCATCGGTGATCAGGTACTCGCCAGAATCGAAACCAAAGATTCGCTTCATAAGATCCTCAGAGATGTCGATCAGCATGTCTACGCCCGTAGACGAAGCGAACTTGATCTTCTTGCCTTTAAAAGGACCGCTTTCGAATTCGCCGAATTCTTCTTCCATTGTGTTTATTTGTTCGTTGAACGAATTGATTCTATAGTTTCGGTAAAAACTTCACCGATTTTCCTACCATTATCAATAATTTGACAATCTAAATATATCCTGTAAGTTCAAATTTGTCAATAAATATTAAAGCCCTGCTTTTGGAGTAGGGCTTTCGGAAAGTCTACATAAAGGCGGATTTTCGTTATCGATGCAAATCACAACTACTTCCAATGTGTCATTTGTAAATTTTCTTAAGTTTCGATTCCAAAATTTCCTTTTTCTTATCTTTTAGCCTGACCCCAAATGATATTAGTCAATATTCATTTTTTAAGATTCAACCCCAAATGTTTCGTTTGCAAACGAAGATTGTCAAGATTGCAAAGCCTGACCCCAAAACCCCCATTAGATATTCTAACTAAAGACTGGATGATTCCTTAGGAATTGCAATGCATTTTCATTATTAGCACCAACTCGAATTCTTCCTTTCAATAACCTGTGGACTTGATTTATCTCATTCTTGCCGAACTGATAGACCGAACCTAACATGTTTATTCCTTTGAAAGATTCGTTAATCGACAATCGCTTAATATTTTCAGGGTGATATCCAAATCCCAAAAAACAAAGTATTTCACTTTTTGAAACAAGCTCCCGTGCTTCTTTAAGTTCAGCAGAATCTTCTACAAGCTCATGAAAGATCTGAATCTCGTCAATACATTTTTTTATGTTCACTTGACTAACTTCGGGAGTGAAAGGCCTACCCGTTTTGTCATAAAAATCAGGCTTTCCGAGTTGACCATATAAATGAATAATGGGAATTGACTTAAGGAGATCGACAGCTTCATTGTCAATTAGACCATATGAATGCTTAAGAGCCCTAAAAAGAAAGTACTCCAATGATCTATCATAGTTTAAGGTAACGATTGAGAGATTATTCTTTTCGAAGTCGTTTCGACTTCCACTCATTTGATTAAATAGATATTCATACCATTTAAGTCCTCCACCCTCTCTATCTAGTACTTGGAGTAATTCATATGGAATTAACTTTGCAGCAATTGCCGCCTTTCCTATATTAATATATTCTTGTCTGTTTTCCAAGAATGCGTCTACTGAGGGTTGATGAGACAGCTGAAGTTCTTTTTTAAATTCGTAAATCTCTTTAAGTTCAAATCCACATTCTTGAAGTTGAAGTTTGAGTGGATCCTCTACTGTTTCAGATAGTTTATTCCAAATTTGTTGTGCTAAAGTGTGCCCATCGGGAAATCCATAGGGAACACTAGCACCTGCTCCAAGTACAAGTAAAGTCTCTCTCTGGATCATATTAATTTTAGTTTTTACGTAATGAAAACGTGAAAACGGGGCAGGCTGTTGACATTCGACGGTCATATAGTTCCACGAGAAGAATTCCACAACCAATAACAAAAGACTTGACCCCTATGAAGATGACTGGTACTGAGCGTTGCCAAATCCAAGGATTGGATAAAAAATGAATTCAAAAAACGCGAGCCCCAATCCGAATCCTGTCCCCTTACCAAAGTTTTTCGCAATGTCTATTGCCACAATAATGCCAATGATGAAATTTACAATCGGAATGAGATATAGAAGGATCCACCAGATCGGCCTCTCCGCGATTTGTAGCAAAAGTATAGCGTTGTAGATCGGAATTATGGCTCCCCAGCCAGGCTTGCCAGCCTTCTTAAATGTTTTCCAAACACCGGCAATGATTATGACGGTAATCGGAATCGAAATGAGCCAGGCGAATACCTCGCCCACACCATTACCGCCCTGGGCGAGAAGAAGAGTGTGATCGAATTCGTTCATGATCTGTCCTCCTTGTAATACATAACAAAAACTCGACACATCCTTTAATTAAAACAGTATTACATTTATCTCATCGAATAACCAACGTCATCTCTGTGGAGTGGCCTTCTTCATCCATGCAGGTCAGGGTGTGGCGACCGGGAATGGGGGTGATGAAGACACGTTCGGTGGGGTCTCCCTGGAAGACGAGTTGATTATTAAGAAACCAGTAGATCTTGCGGATATTGTTACTGACGGAAGCCTCTAAGAGAATCTTTTGGAGTTGGAGGTCCACACCCTGCCGTATGATATACTCACTGTTTTTCGATGGGGAATGGATGACGGGGGCTCTACCAGAGGGTACCTCTATACATTCGGGATTGTGTTCGGGAATCTTCGGAAGGGGCATCCCGTTCCTCTCCATCCACGTGGCAATTTCGGGAGGCCAGATTTCATAGACCACTGTTTCGTATGAGTGACCAATACGACAATGGGAACAGAGGCGATATGGGAGGGTTTGTCCTTCGCTCCTGCTAATGATAAAGGGTTTGTGGATTGTGCAGGTTTGATGGGGAGAGGTTCCGGGGATGAAGAGTTCCTTCTTGTGATCGGAACAATGGGGGGAGGGAATCATCCCGCTAGTTGCGCAGACTTCCCTCTCTTCTACGGAAAGGGGTTCAACAAACCACCTCTCCTGTAAGGGCGTATTGCCATACGCCCCTACAATGGCATTGAAGAGGGAAAAGAGGATCGGGGCTGCTGCCTCGGACCCGATCAGTCCTGGTGAACCCACCCCATTGAAGTTACCCACCCAGACCCCGATGGTGAACCGGGGAGAATACCCTATGGACCACGCATCCTTGTGACCATATGAGGTCCCCGTCTTCCAGGCAACCTTGGGGAGGTTGATGGCAGACTTCCATGTAGAGGGGAGATCAGGGCGCTTCACCTCTGTCAGGATCTCGGTGATGATGTAAGCGGCACCTTCATGGAGGAGGCGTTTCGGACGAAGAGAGGATTGATTGAGAAGTACACGAGGAGGTGCAAACTCCCCCATTCTGGCAAGCCCAGAAAAGAGGGATGTGAGTTCCAGTAGGTTTACTTCACACCCGCCTAAGATGATAGAGAGACCATAGAACTCCCTCGGATTGGGTAAGGTTGAGACCCCTGCTTCTTTCAGAAACGTATAGATCCCTTCCTCCTTGAGTTGTGCGGTGAGGTTGATTGCAGGGACATTAAGGGAATGGGTGAGTGCTTCTTCCGCTGTGACGACTCCCCGATATCGTTCATCGTAGTTAAGCGGACGATAACCGGAGTAGTCCACAGGGACATCCTGGAGGAGGGTCTGGGGAGAGAGTAGACCTCGGTCCATTGCCAGGGCATAGACGAAGGGCTTCAAGGTGGAACCAGGAGAGCGGGGTGCCAGG
The DNA here is from genome assembly GCA_022562655.1 of candidate division TA06 bacterium. Taxonomy (GTDB): domain Bacteria; phylum Hydrothermota; class DG-26; order E44-bin18; family JADFOU01; genus JADFOU01. The sequence continues at coordinate 7,665 of JADFOU010000040.1, read as the reverse complement.
GCACCGTTCACCTGACCACTTGCTTCCGGATCAAAGAAATCCGCGGAACCGACAAGGGCAAGGACTTCTCTTGTACGGGTATCCAGTACAACGATTGCTCCTTGAGAGATCCCTTGCTCTTTCAAAGGTCTCATGTAGTTCTGGAGAATCTTCTTGACGAGAAGCTGTATGTCTCGGTCTATGGTGGATACGAGACGATTCTGACCGGGGTTTCTGCCGAAAGCGGATTTCAACTCTCTTGAAAAGTGAGGTGCGAAGAAGGGGATAGGAAATCGCTCATGAGGGACAGGTTCCGAGAGGGCTTCCTTAAACTCATTCTGGGTTATTACTCCACGTTTCAATAGGCGTTTCAAGACTTTCTCCCGTCCTTTAGATGGGCCGTATTGCCCAAATCGGGCAGGCAATACGCCCCCCCTACGACCATCAGGACGGAATGCTTCTGGTGAATTCGGAATGGACGCAAGAAGAGTTGCCTCTCCAAGGGTGAGATCCTCCTGGTTCTTGTTGAAATAGAAATAGGATGCGGCGGCAGAGCCTTCGATGTTCCCGCCATAAGGGGCGAGGTTGAAATAGAGTTCCAGGATCTCATTTTTGCTGTACGTGGATTCGAGCTGGATGGTTCGGAGAATCTCTATCATTTTACTCCGAATAGTTCTCGGTTTCGGTTCCATCATTCGGGCAATCTGCATCGTCAGGGTTGAACCTCCTGAGACGATCTTCCCCGCCTTCCAGTTGGTGATGGCTGCTCTAACAAGTGAGACGGGGTTTACCCCATAATGAAACCGGAACCACCGGTCTTCAACCGTAACCACCGCTTTCACAAGTTTTGGCGAAACCTCAGAGAGGGATGCGGGAATCCGCCACTTCTCATCGGAAGACGTGAAGAAACGCAATGGTCGCTCCTTCCGGTCCAGGACAATTATAGAAGGAGGAGGATAGAGGCGATCCAGGGGAAGAGGGAAGAAAATTCGACCCAGGAGACTATACAGGGTAGGGAAGATTATCAATCCTATCAGGAGAAATAGTGAGATTCTAAGGCGCTTAGATCTCCACAATAAGAATTGGTTCATTTTAAGAGATCGTGACTGGTGATTGGTGTTTCGTGAATCGTGAAAATCCTGAATCACAAAATACGAATTCCATTGAACATCAATTTTGAATTATCTTACTCCACCACATCAACCTTTCTGATGTATTTTAATACAAATCTAATAAACAACCTGACTTGACCGTTTAAATATTCGCAACCTAAAGGTTGCGGCTACCGAAGATATAGAACATGACTTAATGCATTTGCATTCATATCTTTTCCCTACCTACGATCTACTACCTACTACATACTGTCTTTATTCAATAACCACAATTCTCCCGCTGCTTCCCACGGAGGATTTGGCAGGGTCATACATCGCTTCTCCCACAACAGGGGGGAGGATGAAATCCCCTCTTGTCACCACTCGCAAGGCATAGTAGAAATTCATCTCTTGCTGCCGACGGAGAGAAACCGAAAGGAGGAGCCGGTCATCTCGAATATCCATGTACTCGGGGTTGTACCGTCTTTTTCCAATCCAGGGAATCCCCGCCCTTGACTCAAGCCTCGGGTTCTCGATCTCAAATCCCCCGGGAAGTAAGTCCGTAATGATGACATTCTCCAGGTTCTCCGTCGTGGCTCTACAGGAGATCTTGGCAACGATAAGATCTCCCTGCTTAAAGGGTTGATTCCTCATGGGATCCCCATCTTTCGAATAATAGGTCCTCCGAACCCACAGTTCCTTATCATATTCATGAACCGGGTCTTTGGAGATACCAAATGCCTTCCAGTAGTAATAACAGTTCCCCTTTCCTTTGATCTGGATCGTAACCCTTTTCCCCCCCCATTCCTTCTCCTGAAATCGCTCGTCCTTGGATTCAAATCCTGAATACCTCTTTCCATCGATCGTGACTTCCCCTTTATATACCCCGGGTTCCTGCTTCCGTAAGATCTTCCCCAATGCAAGAAAGGCAAAGGCGTTCTCCTGGGTAGTATACCACCGGTTTCGTTTCGAGGCGGCTTCGCCGAGGCTTCTCAACAGCCGGGGAACTGCAACATGATCCGGACTCACTTCCGCCAGGATATCCAGCATGACCGCCTTTGCCCGGGTGGAAGAATTGAAGTTCCTCCCTGTCTCCCTCTTTACCTCTTTGGGTTCCACCGTCGTAGGGAAAAGTGAGAAGGCAGTATTGAGATCTCCGGAGAGGGCGAAAGCTCCCGCCAGATGGAACTGGCTGTAGTCCGGCATCCTGTCCAATTCATTGTTCTTCAAGTAAAGCATGGCGCTTTTATTGGGCTTCCCCGCTGCCGCAAGGACGTAGCAGGCGTATGCCCTTGTCGGTCTATGCCAGTCCTCCACGATTCGGCCTCTCAAACCCCGCTGGAGAGCCCGGATCATTCGATTGTAAATCCGGTCGGAAACCTCATAACCCGCCTTACGAGCTTCCACGAGAAAGTGGGTGACATAGACAGATGTCCAGGTGTTGACGACCCGTCTCCGGGGCCAGAAGGAAAACCCCCCATCTACAAGTTGCATGTTCTCCAATTTGATAATCCCTTCCTGAATGAAATAATCCGCTCCTCTCGTACCGAAGAGTTCAGGCTCTATCAGTCTCGCCAGGTCATTGAAATAGAGAAGGGGAAAGACCTTGGATGTGGTCTGTTCTGCACACCCGTAAGGATACCGAAGGAGATACTGGAGGCTTCCGGCAAACTGGAGGAGGGGAAAGGGAGAGAGGGTGAGGTCAAACGTTGTTGTCCCCTGAATCCAGTTACCCGGGAAATCAAAACTTCCATCAGCACCTTCCTTGACCACTCCACTTCCCGTCAATGTGATGGGTGGAGACGGGGGACGGAGAGGAACATCGGTGGTGATCCGGGTCTCCTCTCCTCCCCCCTTTGCAGACAGCTTAAATGTCACCTTCCCCATACCATCGAGGGCATTGAGGGAGTAGAGGGCTTGCCCCTCCTCTTCCGGTTTCAGGGTGAAGACTTGTGTGGATTTTATGGGTTTCTCCACGGGACCTTCTACATCAAGAGTAACTTCAAAACGATCCTTTTTCCCTGTCCCATTGAAAATACTGACAGGTATGAAAAACTTATCTCTTGAGGAGATAAATCTAGGATAGGTCGGCGTGAGGACGATGGGGTCCCTTGCGATCACATCTTTTCCGGATGCTCCGAACTGATTTCCTGAAAATGTTGCCGCCATCACACGGAGGGTCCCGTTGAACTGGGGGACATTGAGGGTGACAGAACCCCTTCCCCGGGAGTCTGTCTTGAGAAGACCCGACCAGAGGGCTACGGGTTTCACCCGGGTAACCGTAATGGGGATGAGGCGCTTCTTTCTCTCCGCTTCCTCCCGATCACCCGATGGACTTGATGAAGATGTCGTCTTCTCCACCTCGGGGAGGACCGCTGAATAAAGATCGTATGATTCGACCTCCAGCCTCTTCTTGCTGAAGAAAAAGTTGAAGGGATCCGGGGTCTGGAAATCCGTCAACTGGAGGACCCCTTCGTCTACCGCCGCAATGGTGATGTAGGGGCGGGATTTTCTACCATCCTTGAATCCCTTCACGTGGAAAGAAATCTTGAGAGGTCCACGAGGTCGCATCTCTTCGGGGAGATCCAGGTCAATCGTCAACTGGTTATCGCTGTTGTCCACCATGAGGGGAACCACTCCGAACGCCCTTACCGGTGCGTGACGTTCCAAGGATTGGGTTGAACGAATGACACTGACAGAGATGTAGACATTGGGTTTGTAGTCAATAGATACGGGAAGGTCAATGGTGGCGGTATTCTCCTCCATCATGTGAATCTGCTGATCCACGATCTTCTCCCTTTCCACCGTGAGGATCAGCTTCCCGGAAAAGGGAGATCGGATCTGAACCTTTGCCGTCTCTCCGGGAAGATAGAGGGACTTATCCAAATCGATCTCAAGCCGCTCGGGTTGATCCATTGCCCAGGGAGCATAGCCCCATCCGGAGGCATAGAACCCGACGGATGATGTGGAAGAGGATTCGAGGTCCTTCACTTCAATTCTGTACCTCCCATAGTCCATCGGTTTCACGGAAATTTTTTCACCTACCCCTCTAGATGTGACCTTGAAGGTCTGGATGAGGTTCTCCTGTCTCTCCGAGACATAGCGGTATCCCCTTCGACCCGATCGGCGAAGGACGGTCTGATAGACGATCTTGTAGAAAGAGACCTCGCACTCTCTCTCCGGGGAAACCTCTCCATCCCGATCCACGACGATGAATTCAAACTCTTGCGGATCACCGACCTCCGCATATCCCTTTTCGAGCCGTCTCAATCCAACATAGTGAGAATAGGCATGGAGATTTAGGAGTTGATAGGCTGTCACAGCACGACCCCCGGGCTCAAATACCGTTGCAGTAATCACCCCCCTTAGGCTGGATGGGGGGAAGAGTTGCTCAGGGAGCTTGAGGCTATAGGTATGCTTCCCCTCTGAATCCAGCGTTGCATCTCCCATATCAAAAGATCGGGTCTTAAAACTTTTCTTGTGATCAAAAAAAGTGAATTCTCGCCACTTTGGAGGAGAGAAACGGCTTGACTGGATCTCGTATGACAAGTGAGTCCTTCTCCCCGCCGCAGGGGGTCCGAAGAGGTTTACAGCCTCAATCCGAACGGGTACATCCTGACCAATCCCGTAGTGAAGGGAGTCCGTTTCGATCTTCACCTTGATCCGATCGGGCATAAACTCCTCTACATTGAAAGCTGTCCGCCCGATCTCATTCTCCTTACCTACATAAGCCTTTGCCGTATATCGACCCGTTCGAATATACGGAGGAAGTTCTATAAGAAACTCCGATGCCCCCTCATCATTTGTCTTGCTCCTGAACTCATGCAAAACCTGGTTATCGGGTCCTAAGACTTCCACACGGAGGGGAAAGGGGGGAGGTACCCGAATCCCTCCCTCCCTTACAATGGCAACGAGATGAGCCTTCTCCCCTGGACGATAAATTCCCCGGTCTGTATAGAGAAATGCAGTGAAACCGTCCTGGACATAGGGTCGCCCACCCACATCAAAGTCAGAAGTAGAGAGGCGGCGGCGATCCAATTCTACAAAGGAAAGGTCCTCCCCATGGGAAGCGAGGATGAGGTAGGGTTCAAAGTCTCGAACCGCCTCTCGAATGGAGGAAAAGGTTACAAGTCCCCTGGAATCGGAGGATCCTGTCAACAGGGTTTGATTGTTCCGGCTCAGGAGTGTGACACGTGCTCCGACGATGGGTTCAAGAGTGGAGAGAGAGTTAATCCATATGAGTAACTGATCCCCTGACTTCTTCGTCATGATCCCCAGATCCGTAATCATCACCCATCTTCGGGCGGAACGCCATCTCTGATCAGATTTGAAGGCTCCAACGCTGAAGATCCCGATGCGGTCATTGTCCAAAAATTCCTTCAAGTTGATGGGTGTGATTACCTCTTCGTTCCGACGCATCGGAATGGTAATCTCCTCTCTATGGATCTGCCTCCCAAGGTTCCGAATATTCGCACCATAACGATAACCATATCTGTCATGACGCATTGCGTTGGTATGAAGGAGATAGATGAGGTTGTTGGCATAGACCTTCTGGATTTCAATCTGGACCTTCTCAACGTTGATGGTAGCCAAACCCACATTGAGGTTCCCCTCCCTGGATAGATAGATGCCTTCTCCCACGAAGTCGACGCTCGGATCCAGGTTCTGGAGAATGGCTCGGGTAGAAAACTCCTTCTCAAGGATAGACCCATCTGTTGCCATCAACCCCGGCTGGACCGTGACGGTATATCCTATACCCGCCTCAAAGTCACCCCGCAGTTCCACATATCGGTAATCGGCAACGATTTCATACTCAATGGAAGGATCCACGGAGATATGAAGCTTTGCCTCATCACGGGCTACGGGAGCGTTGAACTTGATCTTCAATGTTCCGTATATTCCCCTCTGTTCTGGAAATACCCCTTCTACTTTAAGCTCTCTTTTTCCCTTCATGGGGATGGCTTTCACATAGTCATCGTACAGACCCAGGTTTCCATTGATGGGACGAATTCCCTGGCTGACCATCAAATGGATAGTTCGATCTTCGTCCCACCTCTCCATGGGTTCAGATTCAAATCGAATGGACGTGGATGATCTCGAGGTGGTGATCTCAAATGGGATATGTCTTCCTCTTTCGATGACTATGTTCAGGTAATCCTTCACCCCTTCCGGTTCCACAGGATAGTTGAATCGGACTTCACCCATGAGGACAACCTCTTTCTTGATATCTGGACCAAAATGAAGAGAAATTGAGGCATCCTCGATACGAAACCGAGCAGTATGGAGTTTAAATTTCCTTTTCCCCTTCAGGTAATGGTTTTCCTGAGTCACGATCTCCGGAAGGACCTCTGCTGTGTATTCGGTAGAAGGGAGGATAAAGGTTTCGGGTAAGAATCGGAGTTTATGACGCGCAACCCATTTGTACAATCCGGGTATGGGTGGTGTAAATTTGAGAGGCGCCTGATCCAGGTAATCGCCCACCAGGGTGTCGCTCACAATATCCTGTGAGAATTCAATAGTGAAATTGGTCGCCTGGGGAACCTCTCCCTTTGGAGTGAAAGATTCTACGGTAACCGGAACTTTCCCCCTTGGGGATACCAGAAGTATGATTCCCCCGACCACGATAGTCCCTGCGAGTAGGGCTATTATAAATAAAAGGGCGCTCAATCGAACGCCCCTACGCTTCTTCTCAGATCTTTCCTCCTGACCCATCTTCTCCTCCTTGTGATGAACTTTATCCTTAGTATCCTCATAGGATTGAAGAATTGTCAAGTAGATTTTGATAGACAGTAACAGTGGCCATTCGACAAAGCTCATGGCAGGCAGTTGCAGTGGCAGGATTCACTGGGGTATGTAAATGTATTTCTTCACTTTTTAACATTTTGATACGATTTCTCTTCCTTTTGGAATAATCCTTGACAATGAAAAGAATGACGGGGTAAAATGGGAACCACAATCCGCCTAAGGCGGAACGAGATTGGCACAGATTCTCTTGATGCATTCTGAATTTAAGCTATGGAATGGCAAAGATGAAAAAGTTCGAAACGATTGAAACTACTCTTGACGGTCCAGTTGCCCGGGTCACTCTTAACCGCCCTCAAGTTCACAACGCCTTCAACGACAGGATGATCAGTGAACTCCTTGAAGCTTTTGAGGAGATCGCGCAAGAAGAAAAAGTTCGTGTTGTGGTTCTCACAGGGAAGGGGAAGTCCTTTTGTGCCGGAGCAGACATCAACTGGCTAAAACAGGTAAAGCATTTTACCTATGAAGAGAGCCTGAAGGAGACCCTCGAACTGGGGAAACTGGTCAACCGCATCTACTCCCTTCCCCAACCCACCATCGCCCGGGTGAATGGAGCTGCTATTGGCGGTGGGACTGGACTCGTCGCTGTATGTGATCTCTCCATTGCTGCAAAGAAAGCCCAGTTTAGTTTCGGTGAGGTGAAGATCGGGGTCATCCCTGCCTGTATATCTCCCTATATCCTCCGTCGGGTAGGAGAAATGGTCTGTCGAGAGTTTTTCCTCACCGGGGAACGGCTTACTGCAGACCGGGCATTTGAAGCGGGGCTGATCAACGAGGTGGTGGAGGAGGACCA
>JADFOU010000369.1 GCA_022562655.1 candidate division TA06 bacterium | reverse complement strand
ATGAAGAGATTATGGTTAGTTTTGTGTGCTTCCGCTGCTCTTTTTTTCTGTAAGAGTGCCATGGCGACGGACTATGTCTACATCTCCTTCAATGGGGATACATCGGCAGCGTCCGGAATCCAGGGAGACACCATCGGTTTAGGTGCCAACCTCACAGGAAGTTGGGTCTGGTGGGAGGGCTGGATTGATCTTGATGGAAGTGGAGACATCTCACTGGGGGACAAATTCTTCCAAATTGGTCTCCAGGTGGATCAGGATTCTCTGGGGAACCAGGGGATGCCCGACATCAACCCTGCCGTGGGATTTGTCACTTCCCCTGGTTTTGTAACAGGTTCGCCCGCTCCCTATACCTATATCCTTAAGGCGATCGACGGAGGAGACTTGACCAGTGCTACGGATACATCCCGGCTGAATCCCCTCCCCAGTCCGGGAGCCCTGCTTTCCGGAACAGTCTCCTTTGTTCCACCGGGTCCCTCATTAGAAAATGTTGAATTAATTGCAAGCGGGAACACCTTTCAGGGTTGGGGAGATTTTTCAGATATTGCCGGAGACTACACCATCGGTTTGCCTTCTTTCACCTTGGGGGATTCGGCAAACGTTGGATCCGATGAGGGAATATTCGGATACGTCACGCCACAAGAGATAATCGTCATCGTCGCCGACACGGTCACAGGGATCGACTTTGTCTATCGCCGTGCGGCAGCAACTGTCAGCGGAAGTGTGAAGGATTCAAACAATGTAGATCTTTTTAATGGGGTTGAAGTAGTGGCACAGCCTCTTGGCAGGGATGGATTTCTGGTGAACGGTTTCTACTTCCTCAACTTCGACACTACTGAAATAGGGAATTGGAATTTTGAGGTTCGGGGGTTACCTCCTAACTGCCAGGCACCACCACCGGTAAACTTAAACATTGGGATTGGTGACAGCCTCACTTTCAACATCACTGTAAGTTGTGGACCCTTAGGTGTAGAAGAAGGGAATAGTGAATACCGAACTCCGAATATTGAGATGAAATTATTTCAAAATGATCCCAACCCCTTCCATGGTATCACAACAATTCGTTATCAGATTCCTGCAACAAGTCACGTGAGTTTGAATATCTACGATCTCACCGGAAGACTCATTCGGACACTCATTGATGACCGAAAGGAGGAAGGCGTCTATGTTCTTTCTTGGAACGGAAGAAACAATATAGGGCAGAGAGTTCCATCGGGGATCTATTTCTATCGATTTCAATCCAGTGATTTCAGTGCCACTCAAAAAATGGTCTTTCTGAGGTAGTGATGAAGAGATCATTATTCATTGTGGTTGTTGTCCTTTGGATAGGGGTTCCAACAAAACTCATGGCTCAGGATTCCCTCAACGTGCGAAGGGTCGGATCCTATGATACGCCAGGCTTTGCTCTGGGAGTTGCCGTCTCAGGCAACTATGCTTATGTGGCGGATGGAGATTCTGGTCTCCGAATCATTGATATCTCCAATCCCTCTCTTCTCTTTGAAGTCGGATTCTATGACACACCTGGGCAGGCTCAGGAGGTTGTAGTCTCGGATTCTTTCGCCTATGTGGCGGATGAAAATTCTGGTCTCCGGATCATTGACATCTCCAATCCCTCTCTTCCCTTTGAAGTCGGATTCTATGTCACGGCGGGGGTTGCGCGAGGAGTCGCTCTCTCGGGAACTCTTGCTTTTTTAGCAGCAGGGTCATGGGGCCTACGGATCATTGACATCTCCGACCCTTCCTCCCCCTCTGAAATTGGTTTCTACTTCACGCCGGATTTTGCTGTGGGAGTGGCTCTCTCTGACACTTTCGCCTATGTAGCAGATGGATTCTCCGGCCTTCAGATCATCAATATCTCCAACCCTACTTCCCCCGTTCCAGTCGGATCTTTGGACACACCGAATAATGCCTTTGGGGTTTCCGTCTCAGGAAATTATGCTTTTGTAGCGGATGATTCTTCTGGTCTCAGAATCATCAATATCTCCAACCCCACTTCCCCCTCCCTAGTCGGATCTTTGGACACACCGAATAATGCTTTTGGGGTTGCCGTCTCAGGCAATTATGCCTATGTGGCGGATGGGAATGGTGGCCTACGGATCATTGACATCTCCGACCCTACTTCTCCCTCTGAAATTGGATTCTATACTTTGACGGGCTATGCTGTGGGAGTTGCCGTCACGGGAAACTATGTCTATGTTGCAGGTTTTAATGTTGGGCTCAGCATTCTTGAGTACTTTGGAGTGGGGGTCGAGGAAACCGATTCGGGCGAATTCCGAACTTCAATTTCCGAATTCAGATTGTATCAGAGCTATCCAAATCCCTATC
>JADFOU010000039.1 GCA_022562655.1 candidate division TA06 bacterium | reverse complement strand
CAGTTGCATCCTTCTTTTTGTGGAGTTCCAGAGCGGGGGAGAGGTCAAGGTTTGTCAGGGTATCTCCATTGTGAACGATGAAGAACTCTTCACCCGCGAGGAAGTTTCTTAGATTCCCGATACCACCTCCGGTTCCCAGAATACGAGGCTCATGGGAGAGAGTTATCTTCATCCCATATTTGGATCCCTCTTGAAAATAATCAATCATCTTCTGGGCGAGATGATGGGTATTGATGGCGACTTCATTCACTCCGAACTTTTTCAGGTAGAGAATGATATTGTCTACAAGGGGGCGACCTACGATGGGGAGAAGACATTTGGGGATGTAATCACTTAAAGGCATGATCCTCTTTCCAAAACCTGCAGCAAGAATAATCGCCTTCATTGTAACTTCAGTTAAATGGTTAGATTAAAAACAACTAAGAACTATTTAACTATTTAACTATTTAACTGTTTAACCTTTCACCAATTCTAATAAAGAAGATATCTCTTTCGAAGGGATTGAAAGGATATCAAGTCCTTCTGCCACGAAGCCTCGATCTCCCTCAACGGGATTCCTCCTTCGATCGCCATTCTCAATTCATCGCTCCCTGCAAGGATATCGAAGGGAAGTTTTTCCCTTTCGTATTCATACGGGGGGTCTCTCCACTGGAAATGTTCTGGATAGAGAATTTTCACAACCTGGAGAATTGCGACAGCGGAAAGGAAGGGACGAAATGTACTGCGGTCTTGAACATGCAATTGCGCTCCCCCACAGAGTTCACCCTTGAATTTGTTGAAGGTGGGAATGAACTGAAGAGGTCGGAAATATACACCCGGCAGATCTCGCTTTTTGATCTCATTGCAGAAAACCCGAGGATCTATCCAGGGGGCACCGAAGATCTCAAAGGGTCTTGTGGTTCCTCTGCCTTCCGAGAGATTTGTCCCCTCTAAAAGACACATCCCAGGATAGACGAGAGCAGTATCGAGGGTAGGCATATTGGGAGAGGGCATTACCCACGGTAGGCCCGTCTCATCAAACCACATCTGCCGATCCCAATTTTCTAACTTCACCACCTTTAGAATAGAGCCGATCTCCTCATTAAAGAGGCGTGCCAGTTCTCCAAGGGTCATCCCGTGGCGTGGAGGAAGAGGATAAAACCCAACAAATGATCGAAAGCCAGGTTTGAGAATCGGACCCTCCATGGAAATCCCATTGATGGGATTGGGTCGGTCGAGGACGACAACCTTCTTCTCGTAAGTTGCAGCTGCCTTCAATGTAAAAAAGACAGTCCAGATAAAGGTATAATAACGAGAGCCGATATCCTGTAGATCAATGACAATCGTATCCAGATCCTTCAACATCTCCTCGGCGGGTTCCCGATTTTCTCCATAAAGACTATAAACCCTTAAACCGGTTCGGGGGTCCCTGAATCCCTCCCATTCGATCATATTGTCCTGGGTCTCTCCATAGAGCCCATGTTGAGGACCGAAGAGGGAGACCAGATCGAATTTTCCCTTCGAAGAATGAAAAAGGTCAATTCCATGGTGTAAACCCGAATCAACCGATGCGGGATGCACCAGTAAGCCCACCCGCTGACCCGCCAAGAGATTGAAATCAGAGGCGGTCATCACTTCAAGACCGGAACGAACCATATTGGTTTAATAAATACCATAGAATTGTCGTTTTCGTCAAGCAGTTAATATAAAGGATGCTGAGAACACAGAAAGAAAGGTTTGCTTTTTCCATTGATTTCATCATTGACATCCTGGATTCTCTCCTATATTCTTTTGACAATAAAGACTCATCTCATGAATCAATAAGCAAATACTCAAGCAGTAAGGGATCTGTTCATAACAGAAATACGAAACAGCGGAATTCAGTAGAGAGTAAACAGTAGAGTGAAGATGAAAATACTCCTGATCAATTGTTATACGAAAGATCGTGAAAAAAAGGTGAAGAGTTATCTCTCACTTCTTCAACGGTTTGGAAATGTTGAAATCGTCGGGGATGAAGAGATCCAAAAAGATTTTGACCTTCGCCCTTTTGATGCAGTTGTAATCACAGGTTCTGGAAAGGATATTACAAAGGGAGAATACAGAGAAGTGTTTCTGAATTTCTTAAGAAATTCAGAAAAACCACTTCTGGGAATCTGTTATGGACATCAAGTCCTTGCCCACTCCTTCGGCTGTAAAGTGGAGATAGGAGAGCAGATGACGAAACCCTACAATAAAAATCCCCATTGGATACAGATCACAGAGGAAGACCATTTATTTTCAAAGATGGGATCAGCCATCCAAGTGGATGAGGACCATCATGAGTACGTAATTTTAGAGGGCCCGGAGAAGGGTCCTTTCAACCTATTGGCTACTTCTGAATTTTGTCCGGTGGAGGCAATTCAGCATAAAGATCGACCCATTTACGGGGTTCAATTTCACCCAGAGCGATCCGGGGAAGTGGGAAGAAAGATTATAGAGAATTTTTTTGAACGAGTCGTGAAAAATAGTAGCAGTGGCAGGAAACGACAGTAGCAGGTGGCAGTGGCAGTAGCTGCCAATAATCAAATATGAATAAAGTGGTGATACTGGTTCACGGTGGGGCAGGGAGGAGGAACCCGAGTCGAAGAGGGCTGAGAACCTTAAGGGAAACCCTGGAGAGGGGCTTTTCGATTTTGGAGGAGGGGGGGAGGGCCCTCGATGCTGTAGAGGAGACGATTCGGATCTTAGAGGATGATGAGACTTTTAATGCAGGTAGGGGTTCGAGGCTCCAATTGGATGGGGTAGCGAGGATGGATGCTTCGATTATGGAGGGAAAGACCCTTCAAGCTGGAGCCGTAGCCTCCATCCAGGGAATTAAGAATCCGATTTCTGCAGCAAGACTTGTGATGGAGAAGACCCCTCATGTCCTGATGGTAGGGGAGAGAGCGGCCCGATTCGGGGTTTCTTTAGGCCTTGAGACAGGAAATGTCGCTACCCCTTCTACTCGGAAAGAGTTAGAACAGGGTTTGAGAAGCCAGAAGGAGATTATTCAGATCTATAATACCTCTTTCGGGCGAACATCCCGCTTCAGCGGGAGCCCTGCTGGTGGCGAGACGGTGGGGGCAGTAGCCCTGGACAGAGAGGGAAACCTGGCTGCTGGATCCTCAACGGGGGGGTCTGCCCTGATGCTCCCCGGGAGAGTAGGAGATACACCCATAGTAGGAAGCGGCGTTTACGCAGATAATCAAGTCGGAGCGGTCTCCTCGACCGGAATGGGGGAGTCTATTATTCGTGTGGTTCTTGCTAAGGAGATTTGCACTACGATGGAAAAAGGGTTCTCACCCTTGAAGGCCTCGAGAAGATCGTTGGAGAGAATGGCGAAGAGGGTAGGAGGAACGGCAGGAGTGATCACCTTGCGTCGAGATGGAAGATTCGCCCTCGTGCATAATTCCGAGTATATGGGAGGAGGCGTACAAGTGGAGGGAAGAAAACCGGTAGTGAATAGTCATTGGTTAAATGGTTGAATGGTTAAATAGTTAAACTTTTCTTAAAATTTAAAGTTCTACCTCTTTCTGACCTCCTCAAAGAACTGTAACTTGTAATTGTAATGGGTTAGATTTAACCATTTAACGAGTTACCATTTAACCAAAATTTTGTGGCGGTCAATTTGGCCTTGTTTTTCGAGATTTAGAATTTTCACTCAACACAAAAACTTTATACCCTCTATCTACCCAATAGGCGATGGCGGCATCTCTTGTTTCAAATTCAAGACATTCCTCTCCAGTTCCCGGAGAGTAGACTCCCTCAAATGCCACCAAGACCGGAATCATATCAGAATCCAACTTCGGTACACAAGACTTGTAAAACCGTCTACTAAACTCATCACTGTTCATGCGTCAACTCACCTCTGATCGGATCAGCAGTCAATCTCACCTTAGAAGTTTGTCCAGTAGTTGTTATCAGCGGCAATTATTTTGGCCTTAATTTTGGGGATATAGGGATCGTCACTCAACTTGCAGACCATGGTCTCTGCCTCACTTGTGATGAGGATCATAGAGCCGTTCCCTACTCTCAACCCTTCCGGAGGCACCCGAAAGAGACAGCCTGTATGGAGATCCAAATAGGCGCCAGGTTGGTTGACCTGATTTAATGGAAGAGTTGGAAGGGATTGATCTCCCTTCCATTCTTTCCACTTCCTTCCTTTTCCCATCCTTTTACTCCTCTTCTCATTCTCTACCATCGCTGGAGGAGGTAACTAGAGTCTACATTCGTGAACTGCAAGTCTTAGAAGTTTGTCCAGAGGTTGTGGTCGGCGGCAATGGTCTTCGCCTGAACCCTCGTCATGTAAGGGTCATCACTTAGTCTACACACGGGAAAGGAACCATTACAGGTAACTGAAATGACCGGACTGTGCCCGAGTCTCAGAGCCTCCGGGGGAATTCTAAAGAGGTTTCCAGTGTTGACATCCAGGTATGCTCCTGGCTCGTTAATCTCCTCAAAAGGCATCACAGGAAGCGGGAAATCACTCGACCATCCCGTCCACTTTCCTTCCGTAGTTTTCGATGTTTTGGGCATGCTTCTTCACCCCCTTTCGGTTTCGGTGTTCTAGTTACCTCCTCCAAACGATGGCAATTCTTTCATTTTATAGAAATGGGTTCTTCCATCAGGAGTGGCTACAGATTCATTCATTTATTCTTGGAAGACCCGCCTTTCGATCGGATGATCTTTTTTGAGACCGTCAGAGCCTCTCGAGCGATGCTTTGGATCCGTTCGACTTCAAAGGGTTTGTCCACGAATCGATACACATCCCATTGAGTAACCTCTCGCCGGAGTTCCTCAGTTCCAAATGAGGTGATGATGACAACGGGGCTCTTGCGATTCCTCCCCCGAACCTCTTCCAAAACGCGCATTCCTGACATATCCGGAAGTTTGATATCTAAAAAGATAAGGTCAGGGGTTTTCGTCTTCAGGAAAGAGAGGGCTTCTTCTCCTGTAAAAGCAATCTGAAAGTCACAATCCAAACCTCCGAGGAGGTTCTGAAGAAGCCAGCTCATATCTGTATCATCGTCCACAATCAGAATGGTTCTTTTCTGTTTCGCCATCTCCGCTTTTTATATATGCAAAAAGTTTGCCACAAGGGAGAGTCTCTTTAAAAATCTTCGAATTGGCATGGAGCGTATCATATCTCAGTCCTTTAAGGAGTTAACCGTTTTTTCCGAGGTGGTGACCTTTTGGAAGTGAATCATTTCAGGAAAAAGAATTGGCATCTCTGTCCATTTTTTAATCGGATGGGTTGGCATCGATTCCATATTGTTTCAGCTTCCGATAGAGGGTTTTGTAATCGATCCCAAGGAACTGGGCGGCTTTCGACTTTTTCCCTTCAGTCGTCTTCAAAACCCGCTGGATTACATCCTTCTCTACCTGATCGGTCACCTTTCGGGTGATCTCGCTGAGGGAGAGACCCTTTTTGATGCCCAAATGGATCTCCGAGGAGTCAATTTCGGTGGAATCTTTGGCAATGAGAGGGGCGAGATGTTGCGAGTCTATCCTATCGCTGCTTAAAAGAACGGCCCTTTTGATTACATTTTTCAGTTCTCGAACATTGCCCGGCCAAGGATATTGGTTGAGCGTTACGATGGCGGTTCCAGTAAATTCCCGTACCTTTTTTCGCAGCTCTTGATTGGCCTCTTTGAGAAAGCGATTTGCCAAATAAGGGATATCCTCCTTCCTCTCCCGGAGAGGGGGGAGGGTAATGGAAAACTCGTTGAGGCGGTAATAAAGGTCCTCCCGAAATTGCCCCCGTTTTACTTCTCCCTCTAAATCCACATTCGTTGCAGCAATGACCCGAACATCTACAGGAATGGGTATCTTCCCACCCAAGTGCTGTATTTTCCGCTCCTGGAGAACCCGGAGAAGTTTTCGCTGAGTGGTCTTTGCGATATTGGCAATCTCATCTAAGAATAGGGTCCCTGTATTTGCCTGTTCAAAATATCCTTCTTTGGTTCTGTGGGCACCTGTAAAGGCACCTTTCTCATAGCCGAAGAGTTCACTTTCAATCAGGGTATCGGGAATCGCCCCACAGTCCACAGCAACAAAGGGGTTTCCTCGACGACGGCTCAATTGATGAACGGCTTGAGAAACCAGTTCTTTCCCTGTCCCTGTTTCCCCCTGAAAAACAATTGTAAAATCAGTATCTGCTACTTGCTCGACCTGATGGATCACCCGCTGGATCTCCGGGCTTGTCCCCATCTGATTCATTAGAGAATTCTCCTCTCTCTCCTTTCTCAAATATTCCAGTTCATCCCGAAGGGTTACATTTTCCCCATTGATTCGACTGAGGGAGGCGATCTGCTGGTCCCTTATGGTAGAGATCTCCTTGGCTAAGGAAACACTCTCCAATGCCTTGTAGAGACACTCCACAATATCGTCATTATTGAAAGGCTTTGTGATATAATCAACTGCTCCGAGACGCATAGCCTGGACGGCGGAGGGAATATCCCCATAAGCAGTCATCATTACAACGGGAATACAAAGATTCATCTTCCTCATCTTTTCGAGGGTCTTGAGGCCATCCATTTTAGGCATTCGTATATCGAGGAGGACAACATCGGGTGTCTTTTTTCGCAGTTCATCAAGTACCTCCTCGCCATCAGACGCAGAGAAGGTCTCAAAACCTCGATTTTTAAGAATCTCCGAGAGGACTCCCTGCATATCCTTCTCATCTTCACCGATAAGGACAGTCTTTTGGATCATTTTGTCTCCTTCAGATTCTGGGTATTGGGTATTCTCCTGCTTGCCTCGCCTGTGGCGGGGCGAGGGGGTTGGTCCTCCTTAGGCGGACAACGGAGATTTTCGATTCGGTTAAATTTAATCAATTAATGATTTAACCAATATCGGCATTTTTCTTTTGGTTTGCCGGCAGAGTGAGGGTCACCTTTGCTCCTCTCCCTCTTCGATTTTCAGCAGTAATGGACCCTTTGTGGGAACAGATGATGTTCCGGCAGATGGAAAGCCCCAACCCCGTTCCATGGGGGCGAGTGGTGAAGAATGGGTCAAATACTTTCTCAAGATACTCAGCAGGAAAACCCGGTCCATCGTCCATGATGCGTAAAACGATCCTCTTTTTTTTCGATTCGAGAGAGGTGGTAATGGTGATCTTTCCTCCCCGCTTACAGGCTTCAATGGAGTTCAAAAGAAGGTTGACAAGGATCTGAACCAGTTGGTGCTCATCCGCCCAGATCGAGGGCAGGCGAGGGGAATGGTGCTCTTCGATTTTAATCCTCTTCTTTTTGGTTTCTGTCTCTACAAGAAAACATGCCCTCTTTACAAGGAGAGGGATTTTGGTTTGCATGAAGAGAGTTTCAGAAGGACGGGTATAGCGGAGTAGTTCCTTAATGATCCGGTCGGCATTCTGGGCGTTTCGTAAGATGACCTCAAATGATTTCCGTAATCCATCGTAGGCATTCCGGTTCTGAAGACAGAATTGGGCGGTCCCTGCGATGATTCCCAAAGGGTTTCCGAGTTCATGGGCGAGGCCGGCGGCCAGTTGTCCTACAGAGGCGAGCTTTTCCATATTTCGGAGATTCTCTTCCTGAACTCTCTCTTCGGTTACATCTCTGATACACTCGACAACTCGAGTCACCTTTCCCCTTCGATCTTTCAAAGGGAAAGTATGGATCTCAAAGATTCTCCTGCTTCCATCTACTTCGAGATCTTGGTTTGGGTGATAGGAAGATTCACCAGTTTTGAAGGTCTCAGCAATAGGACATCCGGTTGAGTATGAATTTTTTTTAAAAATTTGTTGTGGATATTTCCTGCCCCTCAGCCTCTCCTTCGAAGCAAAACCTAAGAGGGAGCGGGCAGCCTTATTGATCATTTCAATCTTAAGAACCTTGTTAATAATAACGAGTCCAATCTCCATCCCATCAAAGATTTCCTTAAGCCTCCTTCTTTCTTGAACAATTGTCCTCTGAAGTGTTAGCCTCTCCGTGATATTGTCCAACAAAAGCATTCCTATGGGGTGTTTACGATCTGAACCGGGGATAGAGAGGAGTTGGTAATGGTAGATTCGGTGGACCGACCCATTCTGATATTCTAATTGTCCCTCAAATTGCTTCCCTTTTTTCTCCATATTTAGGGCTTGGTCCGCCTTAGGCGGAAGCACCGTCCGCCTAGGGCGGATTCGATTTTCAAAAATAGACCGGATCCTATTTTTCAAACCGATCTCTCCAATGATTTTGGGGGGGAGGATCTTTTCAATGCTCTTGTGAAGCAGAAGAGAAGGATCTCTGTCAAATTCCTGGTGTAAATTCTCGTTGGCATAAATAAGTTTTAAAGAAGAATCAAAGAGAAGGAGGGTGAGGGGTAGGTTTGAGAAAAGGGTTCCAAAGGAACCTTTTTCCGGGTCTGACAAAAATCCGACTTTTCGAGAAGATAGGCGAATATCTCGCCGCTCCTTGGGAAGGATTGACCAACGATCCTGCATGGATTGAAGTGAATTTGCCATCTAAAAAAATCGGTTAAATGGTGATTGGGTATTCTCCTACTGGTAGGTTTGGCTGGTGGGCAACGGAGATCCCTGGCCTGACGGCAGGACAGGCTTCGATTCGGTTAAATTTAACCATTCAACCATTTAATCAATAACCGCAGTTCGCTCTTTAAGAATCTTCCTCAATTTTCGGTTCTCTTGAACCTGTGTGGAGCAAACAGAGGTGTATATGACAGGGTGCCTTGGGTGGTTCTCCTTCCAGAAATTGAGGAAAATCTTGCCCAGAGAGTCTTCCGTATCCCGTCGTGGGCCATTATAGATCTCATAGACCCTGAGGGCATCTGGTTCATTGATGAGGACAACTCGACTGCCGTTTGCAGAATTTTTCTTCATCTCTCACCTCGCTTGAATCAAAGTTACGGAAAATTTGTCCTTCCTGATCATTAAGTTTAGCAAAAAGTGTGCCATCTCCCTTTTCTGGTAAAGTTTCTTCTAACTTATTAGTTTAAAATAACTTAAGGTCTTACATGCTCGTCCAGGGAAAGGATAAAAGAAAAATATTTGTCATTTTGAAGTGACGAGTGTCACGGAATGTTACAGATCAGACATCTCAGTAGATGAAATAGTAGAGCATACCCCTTACAGATCCAGAATAGGGATCACTGGATGTCACAAGACCTGATCCCTCCAATCCATCGTCTATTTGAGTGTCAATATTGCCAGCCACTTCCGGAGGTAGAGAGACAGAGATAAAGTTCCCTTGCCTATGAGGTGAAGATTACATTGAAGCATCAGCAAAGCCAAAGGCATAGACACCTCCATAGGGACTTAACTCTTCTTTCAGGGCCATAGCTTGAGATTCAAGATCTGCCCAGACAGACTCATCACTGTCAAACTTTCCATTGGTGTCGGAGTCCCCTGGCAGTTTTTGAAACTTGTTGTAGTAGGTACATACAGCAGCGTTCAATTCCTGAAGTACCTCAACCTGTTTTCGGAACTCGACATTGTTAATCCTCTGGACTCCACCAAGAGCCACTCCAACCAGAAACCCAATGGTTTACCAATCCAAAAGAAAATTTTACTATGGCAAAACCCCTACTGACTCTCAGCACCTTCTCCATTTTAATCACTTTCTATCCAAAGGAAAAACCTTAGTACTTTTTTTATGCTCATCTTGCAAGCTACGTTCAAAAGGTAGATGAAAGAACACCTTGAGTCAATGTATTGGAGTTAACAGGTCTATTCTTCAGGCAATCCATTACGACTGGGGAATAAAATTCGCAATCTTTTTTCGCTCGTTGGGTCGGAAGGAAAACTAAACAAAACGCATTAAATAATAAGGTATGCATTTCGCCTGTCATTGCGTGGAACGAAGCAATCTCTACCCTAATTTTTCAAACTGTTTATTGCGTTTGGTTTCGGTCGTGAAAAACAAAGAAATGTAGGTTCTCTCTCTATAGATTATGCATTAACTGTGCCGCCTTTCCTTTGGGCGTGATTCGATGGGTGTATTTTTATTGGATGTAGATATGGATTGAAGGATCTCACTGAAAGATCCTTGACTGAAGGATTTCTGTCATGGAAGGATGGCAAGTGTCTTCGTACAGATCAGTGGGATGTCAGGGGCAGTGTAGAGGAATGAAAGGTGGTGAGATCAAAAGATTCTTATCGAAAAGCCTTCCCATTGGAGGCTTCTTCTACCTGGTTCCTTATTCAAGTGTCCTGTGAGATGGGTGGAGAGCTTAAGTCAATTGAAGTTCGAACGCCTGACCCTCTCTGCAAAGGTCTCTGGAAAGGAGTCTGATGATCGTCTACCCGGGTGCGGGAAAGATTTCAAGTCGGTAGGGAAGTCCCCTTCCCTAATGCATAAATGGGAGTTCCTCGTTCTGCAACTCTTTCTCCTCCGAAGGGAGCGGGGCACTTTGGCCACACAAGCGGAGAAGAAGTAGCTCCGCAAGCATCCCTCTGCTCAGGTCTCTCAACTTCCCAAGACTACCAATCAACCCCTCCAAGACCCAGAGATCTCTCTTGATCTCCTTTTCGGTTTGAGGAAATGAACCGACTTGATCAAGCCATTTGTTCACTTCCTGCTTGGCCTCCTGCAAAGACTCATCCCACTTCTCCCACGCCTCCCGCAATTCACCATCGTTCCACTCTTTTGACATATTCACTCCTTCGGTTAAGCAATTCTCAATTTCAAACCCTCTCCCGAGCCGAAGTTGCGAGGTCTTGACAAAGAGACCCCAAAATGGCTTCCCCTCAACCAACCCTTCTCCCCCTTTGACTAATCCAAGTCCGGGCTGACGAGGGATTGGGCGTTCCAACAGCGATCTCCAATTCCAAAGGAATTTAAAATTCAAAATATAGTAGGTCACTCCGAATTTCTGGTATAAATGCTTAGTTGAAGAGCTCATCTACTTTCCCCTTCAGAGTTTTGACATCAATAGGCTTAATTAAAAAAGC
The DNA here is from genome assembly GCA_022562655.1 of candidate division TA06 bacterium. Taxonomy (GTDB): domain Bacteria; phylum Hydrothermota; class DG-26; order E44-bin18; family JADFOU01; genus JADFOU01. The sequence goes on along the minus strand of JADFOU010000039.1, from coordinate 642 downwards.
CTTCACGTTAGAGGATTTTACATTCGGGTCTTCGTTAAGATTCCTTGCAGCAGTGCAGATAATAAAAGGGAGGGCATGATTGTACTCTTGAGACCGTTCCAGAACCTCAAGGCCATCAATACCCGGCATCCGGATGTCTAAAATCACCAAATCAGGTTTATCGTCCCGAATACGTCGTAGGGCCTCAAGCCCATCGGAAGCAGTAAACACCTGATACTCTCCATCTGCAAAAATCTCTCGGTAGAGAAGGCGAGTGTGTACCTCATCATCCACGACTAGAATCTTCTTCATCTCTCCTCCTTGTGAGAGGTAAATCGATGCGGAATGTCGAGCCCCTTCCCACAGTGCTCTGTACACCAATCGTTCCTCCATGATCTTCAATAATCTTTCGCGAAATGGCAAGCCCCAACCCCGTTCCTCTCTCTTTTGTCGTGAAGAAGGGGTTAAAAATTTGAACCAGATTTTCTTCCGGAATCCCTTTTCCTGTATCTTCGATTTCTATTCGAAGGGTCTCATTCACTCGCCTGGTTTTGAGACAGACCTCCCCTCCTTGATCGATCGCATCAATGGCATTGTAGAGGAGATTTGTGAAAACCTGTCTCAATTGATGAGCATCTGCTTGGATCGATGGAGGGTCGGAGT
>JADFOU010000368.1 GCA_022562655.1 candidate division TA06 bacterium | reverse complement strand
TCCGCATACCGAATTGCCGCCTCCTGAATCTCCTCAATGGTCGGTTCGTAGCTGAAATGAGAAAGAGCTTTCCTCACCTCCTTTCCCTTTTGAGCCATAATTTTTCCTTCCTTCATTTTAAAAATCCCTTCTTCGGAAGTCGCCCAAAGAAGGGGTGAGTTACCGGAATGACCTAAGTAGGTGATCTTCCCTGTCGTGAACCCTACTGAGATTCCCTTCCAGCGCTCCTCTTCTTCGAGAAAGACAAAAACACCTTTCTCTGTGGCGACATAAAGGGAATCTTCGTGAAGTAGGAGGTGGTTTATTTCAGAATTCCCGAGACCTATTTCAGTTAACCTTACCCAACTTTTCCCTCCGTCCCCCGACTGGTAGACGCCCTCTTTTGTTCCAAGAATGATTTCAGGATGCGGATGGTTTTCTTTTAAGACAATTGAGGTCACTTCTTCCGTGGAAGTAAAATCTTCATTCGTGTCCTCAGAACTTTCCTCCGACGCAACACTCGTCACAAATATCCGCTCCCACCTTTTCCCATAATCTTTCGATTGGTATACACCCATCGGGAGTGCCGCATAAAGAATTTTCTCTTCAGGCTCAAAAGTCAAATAGGAAATCTTCGCCCGTGAAGGCTCTGAGCCCGCACGCTCCCAATGCCTCCCCTTATCTTCGGTTCGGAAAAGACCTCTTTCTGTTCCTACAAAAATATGGTCTTTCTCTCCAATGTGGAACGCCACGACCGAAAGAACCCTTCTACCCTTCTCACCCAATCCGCTAAAACGCTTCTCCCAACTTGTTCCATCATTCGAGGAATAGTAAAGACCGTTATCTGTAGCAGCCAAAATCTCCTTTTCCGAGATGAATCGAATCTGATTGACCGCTTTGAGCGTTCCGCGGACTGACAAGACCTTTTTCCACGTCCTTCCCCGATCCAAAGTTCTGTAAAGTGATTTTGATGTTCCTACATAGACACGCCCTGGCCGATAGGGATCTACAGCAACGGTTCGAAAGTCACCCTCAGGAATACCATGGGTGACTTCCTTCCAAGCTTCTTTAATTTCCACCACACTTTCTTTTCTTTGCGCCTCCTGCACCGCTTCCACCGTCTTCGCTACCTCTGCTGCCTCTGTCATCTCCATCACCTCCGCCGCCTCCGCCTCATCCGCCGCCCCCATCACCCCCGAAAAGACCATGCCGGAAAAAGCGAGCATGACGAAGATCACACCGACAAATATTCGCTGCCTTCTCGCCTTCCGTTCCCAAAGGCCTGAACCCAAAAGGCCGAATGCCAATAAAGATAACGTTGTTGGTTCGGGTATAGGACCTGCATGTGGAAGGCGCGTCTTACCATCAACTGTTGTGCCGGGAGAAAAAAAATCGTCGTTCACCAGCGAATGCTTGGTAAAGGGACCTTCCCCATCCGGAAAGCGCGTCAATGAGGTATCCTGACCTCCTTCAGAGCCGTAAATGAAGGAGTCAATCAAAAGGCCCTCTGCATCATGGAAGAAAATGGAATCTCCGGAATTATTCAAACCGAGGGTCCCGGACGAGCTTGTTTCAAAGGCCTCAAACCCGAAAGGACTCCCTCCTCCAAAGACAACAAAGAACCCCTCTTCCGGTATCATGGCTGAGAGAGAAAAGGTATGGCGCACGGTGACAAGATCTGAAAGGGTCCATCCGAAAAGCGAGACCGGATCTGGCCCCATATTCAAAAGCTCCACAAACTCATCCTCCAGAGCGTCACGTACGCCATCCCGATTGGCATCCCCCAGAATCCCGAAAGGCGGATCGGCCAGGATTTCGTTGATTACGATGGCTCCTTCAACACCTTGCAAACAACAAATACTTAAGACTCCAAAAAGTAGCAACACCCCAATTGTCTTCATCGATCCCTCCTCAATTCGGCCCCAAATAAAAACGGAGCCAATTTTGGCTCCGTTAAAATAATTCAATTTTGGAAATGTGTATTTACTTCATGCTGTTAGGATGCAGGTTTCAGTCTTCTTTCGACCGCTTTCAAACGATGCTCGTGATCAATAATAATCGGACCAAATTGCTTTTCTAAATGATCAAATCGGCCCTCTAAATGATCAAATCGGCCTTCAAATTTGTCAAAACGATTCTCAAGTTTATCAAAACGGAAGTCGTGCTGTTCGAGTTTTCCTGCGACTCTCTCTAAGTACCCTTCCACTTTGTCCAATCGTCCCACAATAAGACCATGTCCTTCAGCAACAACCTTCAACTCAGAACGAACTTCCTCCATGAGAATCCTGGTTTCCTTTCCAGAGTCCATAGGCAGCATTGAAGGTGAACTTTCCTTATCTCGTTCGATCA
>JADFOU010000038.1 GCA_022562655.1 candidate division TA06 bacterium | reverse complement strand
GCATGTTGATGGTTTTTATCATGGTCAACTCTTATGAAAAAAGGAAAAGGAAAGTAACCTAAAGGTTGCGGCTATCCTCTTTCATAAATCTCATTGAGTTCTTGTATTTATTATTCTTCTTCTTATACTTTGTATCAACGAAAATTCATAAACGGACAACCTTATGGGCAAAATCAAAAGGATCAATCTCTTTTTCTAATCGGGAAAGGAAATCCATCCCGTATCGCACAAGATAGTGAACAATGTTGAACTTCCTCTCTTGGAGTTGTCCTTCAGGATAGAGCTGATTTGAGGCGCGTTCGATTTGTCGGACCAAGATTTCGTTCTTCTTTTTCTCCCCTTCAAAAAACCCATGCCTCAGTTTTCCCAACTGGTAGAGAATCTTTTTCTGGGAATTCTCCAAAGACCCTGTTAATGATGGGTCAACTTGAGCAAATTCTTCTCCCAATCCGGAAAAAGATTGTGAGAGGCATTTATCCAGTTTGTCAAAAATCTCATCTGCCTGGCTTTTTTGTGTCTTATCACTTTTCAAGATCTTCTGAATCACATCATCCGTTTTCCCGAAGAAATCGGAGACGGAAAGGTCATATTTCTCCAGAACCTTTACAATACTCTTCTCTAAAAGGGTGAAACTGGTTCTTGGAAAGATAACGGGCATCTCTACATTAAAAAATTTATAGAGGGGTTTTAACTGTGCAAAGTAGGCAATCTCAGAAGGACCTGCTACATAGGCAACAGTTGGAAAGAGCCAATCCTGAAGGATGGGACGGAGAGCGACATTGGGACTGTATCCGATTTCGGTATGCAGGTTGCGGAGTGCGGAATTTCCTACCTTTAATTCATCCTTTACGATTCGGATAGGAACCCTTTCTCCTTTGTAAAGTGCAAACAGGTCAAGTATTTCCGGATTTTCCTCAATCTGATTGTGATACCCATCCTGTAAAAGTTTGTCACTCTGTTTTGTAAGGAGATCTTTGATCTCCGAAGCATTCTCAATGGTTTTTTGAAAAAAGGGAGCTGCGATATCCTGCCATTTCGTTTCCAAGGAATTGACAAAGATTAAACCGTAGTCTTTGAAAAGGACCGCCATCATCCTCCCAAACCCCTCTGCGAAATCTTCAGATGAAAGATATGACGTTTTGATAAACTCGAAAACGTTCTTTCTGAATTCTGATTCCAATTCCATATTTTCCAGAGATTCAAGGGTCCTTTCAATCTTTCCTTTGAGAAGAATGTTTCCAACAGGCTTTCTTCCCTCTTCCATCTCTACTTTTAATTGAGCGATTTTGTTTTTGGGGTCGAGAAAAGAGATGTGATTCACTTCCCTTGGATTATGGTCATCTGATTCCATCCAGAAAAGGGGAACAACTTTCCTTGAAGTTTTCTCGTGTAAAATTTTGGACAGTTTGCAGGCGGTGAGGGCTTTATAGAGGGTATACAGGGGACCGGTAAAGAGGCCGATCTGCTGTCCAGTGAAAATCGCCAAAGTTTTGGGATCTTTCAACAACTCGATATTTTTTAAGGTCTTCTCTCCACATTCGAGTCTCAGATTCTGTTCCTTCAAAATCTCTACGAGACGCTCCCTCTCATATTTCTTTTCCCCGATTCGATTGGAAAGACCCTCCCACCGGGAGGGATCACGATAGTCCTCTGAGTAATGGGACTTCACACTCTCAAACCGATGGATATAGTCCGAGAAGAGTTCGGTACTGCCGGGAAGATCACTATAAGGGATCGTCTTTTCCATGGGTTCATTCAATGTGCAAAATGAAAATTTCTCCTGCAGCTGAGGAGAAGGCAATTAGGTCACAGAAGAATTCTTATTATCAATTTGATCTTTTCTTTTCAATGTTTAATTTTTCTCCGTCTCTCCCGTCATAGGGACAAATCGTACAGGAATGATGGATTCTTTTTGAATTCCTTCCTCTGTTTTGATCAGGAGAAGGAGTTCCTGATACAGATCCCCAACAGGAATAACCATCTTGCCCCCAACATTCAACTGCTCCACCAGAGATTGAGGGATATGGTCAGGCGCTGCGGTAACAACGATCCCATTGTAGGGAGCATATTCTTCCCAACCTTGATAACCATCCCCCCATTTGACTCGGATGTTCTTATACCCTCTCTCTTTCAATCGGTTTCGAGCCGATGTGGCAAGGGGTTCTAATATCTCTATGGTATAGACTTCTTTTGCAATCTCCGCTAAGACAGCGGCTTGATATCCCGAACCCGTCCCAACTTCCAGAACCTTCTCTCCCCCCTTTAGACTCAACAATTCTGTCATAAGGGCGACAACATAAGGCTGGGAAATGGTTTGACCTTCTCCAATAGGGAGAGGCTGATCGGTATATGCAAATTTCTGGAGAGAAACGAATAGATGACGGGGAACTTTTCTCATTGCCTGGAGAACCAGAGGGTCTTGAATGCCCCGGGCAACGATCTGTTCCTCCACCATCCTCTGTCGCAGAACCGTGAAGTCTTCTCCACTTTTCTGTGGTGAGGAGCAGGCGAGTAAGGGAAAACTGAAAAATGCGATGCACCACAGAGATGCAGAAAAAACAGAGTCAGATTTTTTATTTTTCATTTTAAAAAGAGGAACTTTTTCTCCCCAGATTTGATCATTCCCAGCTGTTCTCGGGCAATCCTTTCTATGGTAAAGAGATCCTTATCCAAAAGACGACGCTCTCTTTCGAGAATTTCCCTTCTTGCTTGAAAGGCGAGTATCTCATTCTGGACCTTTGCCTCCTCTCGTTTAAGAGAAAATAGACTGTAGAGTCCATAATCCCCTATGATTAAGGAATCGACCGCCCAGAGAACAAAGAGGAGGGTGAGTAGACGAGAAATCCACCTTTTTCTCAATCTCCAGCGCGTCCGTCTCCGAAAAAGTAGCCGATCCCTCACTTTGGTGATTTGTTAAACTATTAAATTGCTAAAAAGTAAAATTGAAGCAGCACAAATTATTACCATTTATCCGAATTTTAGGAAAATGCGGAAATACCAGGAAAGATTCCCTCCTCTCCTAATTCTTCTTCAATCCTTAAAAGACGATTGTATTTGGCCACTCGGTCGGTGCGGGAGATAGACCCGGTTTTGATCAGGCCTGCATTTGTGGCTACGGCGAGATCTGCAATGGTGGTATCCTCCGTCTCCCCCGAACGATGGGAAATAATGGTGACGAAACCCGCCTTCTTCGCCTCTTCGACGCAATCCAGAGTCTCCGTCAAGGTTCCAATCTGATTGGGTTTAATCAAAATGGCATTGGCAGAACCCTCCTGAATTCCTCGCTGTAATCTCTTCTTCTGAGTCACAAAGAGGTCATCCCCTACAATCCGAACCTTTTTCCCGAGGCGATGGTTGAGGTTTTTCCACCCCTCCCAATCTTCTTGAGAGAGTCCATCTTCAATGGAGAGGATCGGATAATTTTCCACCCAACTCTCATAGAGTCGGATCAACTCTTCAGACTTTAGACTTTGAACTTTGGACTTTGGACTTCCATCTTGACGGATGAGGTATCTCTCTTCACTCTTATCATAGAACTCGCTGGCAGCGGCATCGAGGGCAATCCAGAAGTCTTTGCCGGACTCATACCCTGCTCTCCCTGCAGATTCGAGGATCATCTGGATGGCCTCTTCGTTACCCTTCAGGTCTGGAGCAAAACCTCCCTCATCCCCCACATTGGTCCGATATCCCCTCTCTTTCAAAAGAACCTTGAGGGAATGGAAGGTTTCTGAGGCCAGGCGGATCGCTTCTCGAAAACTGGAAGGACCTGCAGGAACGATCATAAATTCCTGAAGGGTAAGGGGGTTATCGGCATGACGTCCGCCATTGATAAGGTTCATCATGGGGACGGGAAGAGTCCTTGCTCCTTCCCCGCCGATATGACGATAAAGGGAAAGATTCCTGGATCGTGCGGCTGCATGGGAGACGGCGAAGGAGACCCCAAGGAGGGTGTTGGCACCTAAGTTTGACTTATTCTCCGTCCCATCCAATTCGATTAGCCGCAGATCCACACTTTTCTGGTCATGACCATCCATCCCCTTGAGTTGCGGTAGGATAATCTCTGAGACAATCCGGATCGCCCTTCTCACCCCTTTCCCCCCATATCGGTGTTTTTCCCCATCCCGGAGTTCTAGGGCTTCAAAATCTCCAGTGGAGGCACCTGAGGGAACAGCCGCCCTCCCCAGAACACCAGACTCCAGAATGCAGTCTACCTCAAGAGTGGGGTTCCCTCTCGAGTCCAAGATCTCTCTCCCATGAAGTTCTCGAATGCGATCCATGTCTTTGAAATTTGAAATTCGTAAGTAGATATTGGAAGTTAGTAATGGAAACTGGACACTGGAAAATGGGGATTAAATCTAGGAAATTAAACATCGTGCACCACAGACGGAATGTCTGTCGCACCAACAACAAGTTTCAAATTTCCAATTTCGATAACAATTTTCTAATATCCTCTGATAACGAATCTCCAGTTTCTACAACAATCATACTCTAAAAAGAACGGTCTCTTTTTCGAATAACCCAATGGCTCCCCAGAGACCCAGGGCGGCGAAGAGGAAGTTGAATAGGAAGATCAATCCGATATTCCCCCAGTGATAGGTTCCCATTAGGACTTCTTTGAGTACAAGGCTTGTATTCACGATAGGAATCATCGCCATGAGGGAATTGAGTTCCACCCCAGGCAAAAAGGAAACCATCGCTGGAAGGACGATGATGAACACAAGTGGGTGGATGTAACTATTTGCCTCTTTGCTACTTTTGGCGAAGATAGAGATCATCATAAGAAGACTTGAGAAAAAGGCGGAAAGGGGGATCATCATAAAAAAGACGGTGACAAAACCCAGGGGTTGAATGGAGAAGGGGAAATCCTCAAGAATAGAGATGGTGAGAGAGGACCCAAGAGCAAAGGTGGCAAAGAGGGAGAGAAGAGAGAGGAGAGCGGTAATCACCGAGGCAGTAAAGACCATTGTGAACTTGCCTAATACCATTTCCTTCCGACTGGCAGAACTGACCATAAGGGTTTCTAAAGTTCCCCTCTCCTTCTCCCCTGCTGTCATATCCACCGCTGGATACATCGCTCCGGTCAGAGAGAGAATGATCACCATATAGGGGAGGAAAAGTCCCATCACCATTCCTCCCATCTTCTCCTTCGATGCCAAATTGACGGAGGTGACCACAAAGGGTTCCAGAAAACTCTTCTCAATCCCTCGAGAGGTCATCCGCTCCGAGACAACCTCATCCCGATAGTCAAGAATCACCTCCCGGAGTTTCTTCTCCGCCATCTGGGACCGCAACTCCGCCTCATCGTAAAGAATTCTCAGTTCCGTCGAATCGGCTCTGGCAAGGGACTCCTCAAAATACTTAGGGATTACTAAAACCGTCTGGATCTCCTTTTTCCGCAAGGCGATCTCATAGTTTTCCATCTCGACCACCTCAACCCCTTCTTTCTCCTGGATCTTCGAAGCGAGACTCTCTCCAAAACTCTCCCCTACAATCACCACCTTAGAACCCTTTTGCACGGCCTTGGAGATGACCAACCCCATAATGATACCTACTCCAAGGATCATCACAGGAAACATCAGGATGGGAACCAAGACCATAGAGATCAGGGTTCTTCTGTCCCGGAGAGAGTCGAGCAACTCTTTGCGGTAGATGATTTTGATATTGCGGAGATTCACTGTATAATAGACTGTAAACTTTGGACTCTTAGACTCTGGATTAAAGTCTATTGTCTAATGTCCTATGTTCGCCCCATTCTCCTCTCCTACCAGATGGACAAAGATCTCTTCTAAATCCTCTTTTCCTGTCCGCTCTTGATGTTCTTTCAGTGTACCAGTCGCTAAGATCCTTCCTCTGTGAATAATGGCAATCTCATCACAGAGTTTTTCTGCCACCGCCATGACATGGCTCGAAAGGATCACAGTCTTCCCCTCCTCCCGGCATTTCCGGATAAATTGGATCACCGCCCTTGAAGCCATGATGTCCAAACCAAAGGTGGGTTCATCTAAAACCATCACGGGAGGGTCATGGATGATGGTTCGAGCGATGGAGACCTTCTGCTGCATCCCACTGGAAAGGCGATCATTCCGGCGATGGATAAAATCTTTCATCCCAAAGAGCTGAAAGATTTCCTCCGCCCGTCGGGCGATGGCATCTTCTTTCATCCCATAGAGCCTCCCGAAGTAAAAGACCATTTCTCTCGGGGTGAGGCGTCCGTAGAGTTTTGTATCACAAGAGAGAAAACCGATCTGCCGCCTTGCTTTAAGGGGATCTTCCACAACATCCGCTCCGTTGATGAGAGCGGTTCCAGAGGTGGGGCGGAGGATTGTCGAGAGGATGCGAAGGATCGTGGTCTTTCCAGCACCGTTTGGACCCAGAAGACCAAAGATCCGTCCGGGTTTACACTCAAAAGAAATCCCATCTACTGCCCGCACCTCTCCGCGTTTTCGATCTTTGAAAATCTTGGTTAACTCTTTGACCTGAATCATGTGAGGTCTTCCTCCATCACCTCCTTCAGGAGTTGATCTATTCGTGCTCCACGGAGGTCGGAATCATCGATATGGAAGGAGATCTTCGGGACATACTTAAGTCGGATCCTCTCCCCGATGAGATGTTGGACGAATCCCTCCGCACTCTTCAAACCCTTCAGGCTTTCTTGCACTTGAGATTCATCCCCCAGAATGGTGACATAGACCCGAGCGGAGCGAAGATCGTCCGTCACATCGGTGCCTGTAATGGTCACGAATCCCAAGCGAGGGTCCTTCAATTCCCTTTCAAGAATGAGAGAGACCTCCCGACTGATGAGGTCTCCTACTCGTTCTGACCTTTTTCCTGTCATCATTTTTTGTCAAGGGTTACCCCTGAAAAAGAACGTCAACCGAATTGGAGACACAGGAATGCAACTGTCACTTTTTTGGAAACTGTCGCCCACACTTCGGTCACCTCCAAAAGAAGTTATCCGAGCGATGGATTCTTTAGACTGCTTGGTAATGGTTAAATGGTTTACGTTCTTCACCATGCGCAAGGTAAAAAATTTACAAAGAGGTTTTATTGAATCTCAATCTTATAATCCAGGAGTTCCACTCGGAGGTCTCCCTCCACGGCCTTCACCACTTTGGAGAGAACCTGGTTGGCAAAGCGGGTGTTCGGAGCGATGAGAGCCACTCCCAAAATCGCCCGCTGCCAGAGGTCCTGATGATCCATCTCGGCAATCGAGATGTTGAATTGATTCCTGAGAGTATCTTTCAGAGATTTAATGACACTGCGTTTCTCTTTGAGGGAATGGCTTTCGGGAAGGTGAAGGTCTAAAAGGCAACTGGCGATAATCATTTATTAAAATACAATCCGCCTGAGGCGGATTCATTCTACATTTTACTTTTAGAATTTTCTTAGAGGGTTTCCTTACGAACCTCCTCAATCTCAAAGACCTCCAATCGGTCGCCCACAAGATAGGTCTCCACACCTTCCACCATGATTCCGCATTCCAATCCTGTCTCCACCGATTTCACATCCTCCTTAAATCGTTTAAGGGAGGTAATGTCTCCTTCCCCAATCACCTCAACATCTCTGCGGATTCTCACTCGGGCACCTCGCTGAATGACCCCGGAGAGGACGATACAACCAGCGATACTTCCCACTTGCGAGACGGCAAAAACCTCTTTGACTTCCGCCTCTCCCAGAATCCGCTCAACTTTTTCGGGTTCCAGGAGACCCGTCATCGCGAGGCGAATTTCATCAATGGCCTGATAGATGATATTGTAAAGACGAACCTCCACATTCTCCCGCTGTGCCGCATCTCGCGCTCTACTATCCGGGGCGACATGAAAGCCAATGACGATGGCTTTAGAGGCGGACGCGAGTAGGATATCGGACTCATTGATGGGTCCGACACCCTTATGCATCACCTTCAGACGAACCTCCTCCGTAGTGAGTCCTTCGAGGGAGTCAGCCAAGGCCTCCACCGAGCCTCCCACATCTCCTTTGAGAACAATTCGGAGTTCCTTCTCCTCTCCCGCCACCATCTGTTCTTGGAAGGATTCAAGGGTCATCACCCTCAGGGGTGTCCGTAAGAGTTCTTCCCGTTTCGCCAGATTTCGCTTTTGGCTGATCTCTTTGGCCTTCTCGTCATCCTCCACGACAATGAAAGTATCTCCCACCTCAGGAGGGCTATCAAACCCTAAGATCTGAGCAGGAGTTGAAGGTCCGGCTATCTGAATGGACTGCTCCCGTTCGTTAAACATCGCCCGCACCCTCCCTCTGCAAAGCCCAGCCACAAAAGGTTCCCCAATCTGAAGAGTTCCCCTATCGATGAGAACCGAAACCAGAATCCCTTTTCCCCGGGCGAGACGTGACTCTAGGACAATCCCCCTCGCCATTCCTTTGAGAGGAGCACGGAGTTCCAGCATCTCTGCCTGGAGTAGAATGGCCTCTAAGAGGTTCTTCACCCCTTTTCCCGTTTTCGCAGAGACCTCAACCGCAATAACCTTACCCCCAAATTCCTCCACCATCACTTTATTCTGAGAAAGTTCCTGTTTCACCCGAATCGGGTTTGCATTGGGGAGATCCATCTTATTGATGGCTACAAGAATGGGAACCCCTGCCGCTTTGGCATGGTCAATCGCTTCCAGGGTCTGGGGCATCACCCCATCATCGGCCGCAACGACCAGCACGCAGAGATCTGTTGCCTGAGCACCTCTGGCCCGCATCGCTGTGAAGGCCTCATGACCTGGAGTATCCAGAAAGGTGACCTTTGAACCGTCAATCTCCAACTCATAGGCACCAATATGCTGGGTGATCCCTCCCGCCTCTCCTGCAATCACATTGGACTGACGGAGGTAATCCAGAAGAGAGGTCTTCCCGTGATCCACATGACCCATTACTGTCACGACGGGAGGACGGGGTTCGAGGTCCTCTTCCTCTCCCGGAGGTGCTTCAAAGAGTTCCGCCCCATACTCCGGAAGCAACTCAACTTCATACCCATACTCATCCGCCACCATGACGATGGTATCAAAATCGAGGCGCTGATTGATGGTGGCCAGAAGCCCCATCTCCATACACTTGGAAATGAGATCAGTGACTTCAATCTCTAAAATCTTTGCCAGTTCTCCTACTGAAACAAACTCGCTCACCCGTAACTTCTTTCCCTCCTCCCCTTCCTCCACAACTCTCTTTTCCGTTCTGTATCGTCTTTTAATGGATCCCCGTTCCACCCGAACGAGGGTCTCCCGCACCTTTTCCTGGATGATCTTCGGATCAAAGACCCGAGGTTTTACCTTCCCCTTTTTCTTTTTCTTCTTGACCTTCTCCGGTTTTTTGGCTTCCAGAACCTCTGTCCTCTTGCGGATTTTCCGGGCTTTTCGACGCTCCTCCTCAATCGCCTTTGCCTTATCCTCCTTAAACTTCCGTCTCACCCGCTCCATCATCTCGTCAGTGCAGACGGACATATGTCCCTTCACCTGAAACCCCAGGTCTCGCAGAAGTTTTAGGAATGCCTTACTGGAGAGGTCAAATTTCTTACAGGCTTCATAAACTCTAAGTTTCGCCATGGACTGCCTTTCTCACCTCTTCTTTTATCTTTTCAAGAGACTTCGGCCCAACCCCCGGTATGGATAATAGATCTTCCTCAGAAGACTTCTCCACATCCTGGGCACTCTGAAATCCGCCTTTTGCAAGAATCTCTACCATTCTTGGGGTAAGCCCCGTCACCTCAAGAAGGGGAATTTCAGCCTCCCTTTTCTTGTATTCGGACTCCCGTATGATATCTATCTGTAGGTTTGTGAGGCGTGATGCAAGACGAGCATTCTGCCCCCCTTTGCCAATGGCAAGGGAGAGTTGGTCATCGGGAATGACAGCTGAAGCCTTCTCTCCCTCAACGATACATTTTGACACCTTGGCTGGGGAGAGGGCTCGAGTGAGGAAGACCCCCTGATCGCTCGAATATTGGATCACATCAATCTTTTCATTGTTCAACTCCCGAACGATAGTCTGAACCCTGGAACCCTTCACCCCTACGCAGGCTCCCACCGGATCAATCTTATCATCAATAGAACTGACGGCAATCTTTGCTCGATCTCCAGGTTCCCGAGCGACAGCACGGAGGGTGACAATCCCCTCGTGGACCTCTGGGACTTCAAATTCAAAGAGTCTTTTCAAAAAATCAGGGTGGGATCGGGAAAGGATCACCTGAGGTCCTTTTGTTGTCTTCTTCACTTCAAAAATGAGAGCCCGTAGGGGAGATCCCTGGCGATATCGCTCCGAAGGGATCTGTTCTCGAGGAGGAAGGAGTCCTTCGCTCTTTCCAAGACTGACCAAAACACCCCTGTGATCCACTTGATGGATCGTTCCCGTGATCACTTCCCCTGTTCTCTTTGAAAAATCCGTATAGACCCTCTCTCGCTCTGCCTCTCGCACTTTTTGGTTGAGGATCTGTTTGGCAAGGATGATGGCGGTCCGGGAGAACTCCTCCAGGGAGAGTTCGTCCGATATTTCTTCTCCGATCTCCGCTTGCGGCTTAATCTCCCTTGCCTTCAAAATGTCAATCTCCAGTTCCGGATTCTCCACCTTCTCCACAACCTTCCGATTTCGGAAGATCTGAATGGTTCCACGATTCTCCTCAATCTCTACGGTGACGTTCTCCGTTGTGCCGTAGCGCTTTTTCACGCCGGCAAGGAGGCTCTCCTTTAAGGTCTCGATAACAAACTCCCTCGCCAGTCCCCGTTCCGAGACAATCTGGGTTACCAAATCACTGATAGGAAATGTTATCATTTTCAAAGTAGATTATAACAGACTCTTTTAAAAATGCAAGAGAAAAAGTGAAAAAATAACTTGACAGAAGATCTTTCAGGACTTATATTTACATAAATGAAAAAAGAGAACCACAAAGGGGATTAATCATCGCCTTTGTGGTTTAAGTTTTCTCAACCGGTGAGTTAGGATAGGCAAAAAGCACTCCTTGCCTCAAAGCGAGTATGACTTCTTGGATTTGGAGGTTCCCCCAATTTTCGATCACACCGTTGCATAAGGAGGGTAAAGTTTTTTATTGTAAAGCAGAGGAGGAGTGAACGCTAAAAGGTATATCCTTGCAAGTTTGACGGTCTGGGTGGCTTATATGGCGATCAACTTCATCGGTCATGCCGGGATCTTACATAATGCTTATATGGGTGTCCAGGAGCATCTCCGCCCTGAAGAGGAAGGAATGAGGTATCTTCCTCTTCACTTTATCGGAGGACTCATCTATGCTTTTCTCTTCTGTTTTGTCTTTACGAAGGGGTATGAAAAGAAAGGGATAGGAGAAGGGTTCCGATATGGACTCTGGATGGGACTCCTCCTGATTCTCCCTCATGCCTTTGACAACTTCGCTGTCTTCCCCTTTCCGGGTTCCCTCATTATGGGCCAGGTTCTTATTGGACTGATCAGCATACTCGTGAGCGGGTTGATCGTAGCAGGAATCTATCGAGGCGCGAAGGTCGTTAGAGGATAGAAATCTGTTATTCGTATTTGGAAATTTGAATCGTATTCAGGAAATTGTCAAACGTTCTCCGTATTCTATTATCCATACGAATGATTCTTTTCCAATAACCAA
>JADFOU010000367.1 GCA_022562655.1 candidate division TA06 bacterium | reverse complement strand
CACATATATATGGTTGTTACGAAAAACGGAGAGGCAAGCAGCACAACAAGTTAACTCCAGATAACACATATACACACAATGAGCCATCGCTCTTGTCCTTCGGGACATTTTTTTAAGAAAATGTTGTAGATTCTATAATTGTCATTTACAATTGCAGACGGATACGACGACTTTGCTGTTTCCAATTTCGAATTTGAAGATAGTGGGAAGAACATGCACAGTTCAGACAAGGAGGGATTAATGAAGGTTGTCCTCGAAGGGTCTGCCTCGCAAGAAATTCTATTAGAAAGGTTCAGAAGGTAGAAGATCTGTCTTCTCTTACTCCCTACGGGTGGGAACTCCAGAAGTCATCTTAAAAAGTTCTTATTCTCACTCTTCAAAAAACTCCGACATTAGTTCTCCACATTTGAAGGAGAATAAAGGAGATTATGATAAAGAGTTAGTAAACGATCTGTTACTCGATCCCAACTAAAATTTTCATTGACGAACCGGTACCCTTCCTCTCTTAACCGACGAGCTTGTTCTTCATTTGTAAGAAGTTCTGATATAGCCTCAGCCAACTTTTTCGAATCTCTCTCCGGCACAAGAATTCCTGTCTCATTGTCTTTGATAATGTCGACTATCCCCCCCACATTGCTTGCGATTACTGGTTTTTTATAATTCATTGCCTCGATCAGGACCACTCCCAATCCCTCTGTCTCTCCTCTTTTATCCGTCACAGCAGGAAGAACAAAGACATCGCATTTCTGATAGCAGGTTTCAAGATCTTCTTGTTTGACAATTCCCGGAAGGAATACCCTCTCCTCCAATTTTTTTGACCTCACCATTCTCTCTAGCTTCTTTCTCTCCGGACCTTCACCCACTATGGTTAAAATCACATCCTTTTTTTGTAATACTTCTTCAAATGCCTCTATCAAGTAAGGAACCCCCTTTCTCTCTATGAGGCGTCCAACAAAGAGAATGTTTTTCTGATGAGGAGATTTTTGTCTCCCGACAATCTTTAACTCCCCCTCCTGAATTGCAGCACCGTAAGGAATAATGGAGACATGTCTGTGTACAAGTTCCTCAAGCTCTTTTGCGGTGTAGGATGAATTTGCAGTTACAGCATCTGAATGATGAATCACCCATTTGAGAAACCATTTCAGATAAGGGATTTTCTTTTTGATCCATGTCAACTCCGCACTATAAAAAGTTGAGATCATTTTTGCCCCGCTGACTTTCTTACCGATATATCCGAATAATCCGTGAGGAATGGGCCAATGAACATGGAGGATATCGTATCTTTCTTTTCTACACAGACGGAGCATTCCCATCATCCCGCCTATGAGATAAAAAAAGGCTAAGAACTTGTAAAATAAACTCCTCTTGAATCGATCAGACGCCGCTTCCTCATGTGCCAAGCGTTCTAATTTTCGTTGGAAATATCTGAAACGTCGAACATAGATACCATCAATATAATGATCTCCCATTCCTTTATAAGAGGAAGTAAATACTTCTATATCCAATCCTTTTTTCTTCAGGCGTTTGATCGCCTCTGTCATCCAGGGTGCTATGACATCCCCTTTAACTCTCTGAAAGGCTGTAGAAATGTAGAGTACTCTCATGGGGTGTTACTAAGTCCTAACGTAAGACGATTTCCTCAAAATGAGAAGCTATTGAGGTGATTGGGTTTCAACAGATTTAAGCGAAAACCTAAAGAAAGGACTTGCGAGAGAGATGAAGAGACCTGCAAAGTCTTCTTCCTATCTGGGGAAGGAAAAAGTGATTTTCAAAATCTTCATTTAATTGAGTCCTTGATTGTAATCCATGTCAAACCACATCGCAAAGAAGAGGGATTGGAGTCCGGAGATGGTTAAGAAGACGGCAAAGAGAGCGCTGGTTGGGGCAACAGGACCTGTGATGATTCGATAGAGTAGGAGGTAAAGACCGTAAATACTTCCAGACGGGAAGAGAAGAATACCGAGGAGATAGAAAAAGACCAGAGGATGAAAATCTCGAATGACATATTTCTCCTTGAGACGCCAGAGAAATCTTGTAAAGAGAAGGAAGGAGAGACGAGGCACCACCTTCCAGAGGCGGATACCCGATCGTTCACCCACGTGATAGCGGGGTGAAGAGGAAACCTCTTTCACCCTCAGGTTATGGACATTCAATACGACTAAAAGATCATTGGGAAAACCATATCCTCTATAAATCTTTTCGGATTGAATCTCCAGGAATGCCTTGTAACTGATCGCGGTATAGCCACACTGAAAGTCTGCAACCTTCCAGTATCCGGATGCAATCTTAGTGAGAAGGGAGAGGATGGCATTTCCCAAATATCGGATTTTGGGCATCTTCTTCCA
>JADFOU010000366.1 GCA_022562655.1 candidate division TA06 bacterium | reverse complement strand
CCCAGTGCTGCCTCTTCCTCAACCCCACGCGGGTGGAGCAGGTTCGGGCTATGGCAGAGAGGGGGGAGCGGATGCCTCAAAAGTCGACAGACTTCTTCCCAAAACTTCTTTCAGGGATGGTGATGGCAGAGGTATGATGAATAGAAGTGGAGTCGTTATGATGAGTTTCAATTTGATCCTATAAAGTATAAAGAAACCCGATGGATTAAGAGGCCCCCGCCTCTGGCGGGACCCCCAGTTTTTTCTTGACAAGGGTTTCTCATCTGTTTATGATGTAATGAATTATGGATTCAAAACCGATTCGTTCAATGATGCAATTTAACCCAATCGAAGGTCTCCGTTTCTTTCGCCTCCCTGCCCGAATTGGGCGCGCCGACCCAGCTCGAGGGTGGGGGAGGGAGAAGCGGGTGGGGGGCTGGGCGAAGGGAGAATCGGGGTCGGTTGAGGACGAACACAAAAAGAAGGCGAAACAATGAAAACTATTGAAGAGATGATCAAAGAGTTGCCTCACGAACTTCAACAGGAAGTCGAAGGCTTTGTGCAATCTCTGTTAAAGAAGCAGGCAAAAAAACAGGGAAAGAAATTACGGCAGGACTGGGCAGGTGCGTTGCGGCGCTTTCGAGATCAATACACATCCTTGGAACTTCAGAAAAAGGCGTTGGAATGGCGAGGCGACTGATCTATGTATCTTGTTGATACGAACGTTTGGCTTGAGCGTCTCTTAGATCAGACGAGATCCGAAGAAATTGGGCGATTTTTAGAAACCATATCCTCGGAGTCTCTCTTTATAACAGATTTTGCTTTTCATTCTATTGGGGTGGTCCTTAATAGACTCAATCAAAAAGAAGTATTTTTACAGTTTATTCAGGATGTTTTTGTAAACGGTGCCATTCACCTCATCCATCTTGAACCTGAAGATATGATGCGATTGGTTCATGTGATTGAGCAATTCAAATTAGACTTCGATGATGCCTATCAGTATGTAGCAGCCGAAAAACTCAACTTGATCATTATCAGTTTGGATAGCGACTTTGACAACACAGAACGGAAGAGGAAAACCCCAGCGGAGGCTTTGAAAGGATAAGCATACTGAGTCTTCGCTATTGCCGCGATGAAGGCGGATCTGAAGTTGGAAGTGGAGGGGATCACAGCAGAGATGATTGAGGAGTGACTCATCCCTCTTCCGTCATCCTGAACTCGTTTTCAGGATCTCATTCCTGTAAGGACGAACATGAAAGAAGAAACTATAGAGAGAAAGAGAATCCATTGTATTTGGATGAATAGGTTAAGGATATTTCTTCCCGCTTCGTACTTCCTGCTTCCCGCTTTATCCTCTGCCCAGATTACCTTTGAGAGGACCTACGGAGGCGGTCTTAATGATATAGGTCTATCTGTCCAACAGTCCCAGGATGGGGGATATATCATCGCAGGGTCGTCAATGTCCTTCGGTGCAGGCTTGAGGGATGCCTACCTGATCAAGACCGACTCTTTAGGGGACACTCTCTGGACAAGAACCTTCGGCGGTAGTCTTGAAGATCTGGGCTATTCTGTCAAGGAGACCCAGGATGGGGGATATATCATCGCAGGCGGCACAGAATCCTTCGGTGCAGGCTTTTTCGATGTCTACCTGGTCAAGACCGACTCTTCCGGGGACACCCTCTGGACGAGGACCTTTGGTGGCACAAATTGGGATCTGGGCTACTCTGTCCATCAGACTCAAAGAGGGGAGTTCGTCATCGTAGGATTGACAGACCCTTCCGGTATAGGCATGGATGATGTCTACCTGATTAAGACCGATTCTTTAGGGGACACTCTCTGGACAAAGACCTATGGAGGTGCTTCGGTTGATGTAGGATACTCTGTCCAGGAGACCTCAGATGGGGGATATATCATTACGGGATACACATACTCCTTTGGTGCAGGCGGAGTTGATGTCTACCTCATCAAGACGGACTCCCTGGGGGATACCCTCTGGACGAGGACCTATGGTGACGATGACGATGATGTTGGAAGGACTGTCCAGCAAACCTCGGATGGGGGGTATATCATCGCAGGACATACTCTGTCCTTCGGGGCAGGCTTATCTGATGTATATCTGATCAAGACCGACTCCTTAGGGGATACCCTCTGGACAAGAACCTATGGCGGCACTGGAAAAGATTTTGGTCACTCTGTCCAGCAGACCTCGGATGGAGGATATATCATCACGGGACAGATGAACTCCTTCGGTGCAGTTGGGTGGGCTGTCTACCTGATCAAGACGGACTCCTTGGGGGACACCCTCTGGACAAAGACCTACGGCGGCGCTTTTAGTGATGGTGGCTACTTAGTCCAACTGACCTCGGATG
>JADFOU010000365.1:851-2349 GCA_022562655.1 candidate division TA06 bacterium | reverse complement strand
CCCCCTGGATCCCCTTTTCTCCCCTCTCGCCAGCTTTGTAATAGCGTTCGGGAATTTCCCCGCGTGGGACCATTTCGTGCCTGTCCTTTCTTTCCTTTCCCTGTGCCTCCACCTTGGACACAGCCCCCTTATCCCCCCCTATTCCGTCTGCACTCCTCGGCTGATCCTTCCCATCCCGATCTCTATCCCGTCGATCCTTTCCGCTCTTTTCCATCCTCGCCTGCACCGAGTTCTCGCCTCCCTGTCTTGTTCGCCCTCCCACCGTAGGATCTCCACGACCCTCACCGTCCCCTCGTTCTGTCAACTCTTTCCCCGCGCCCTCCTTGCCTCTAGGCTGTTTGGCATTTAAGCCACCTCCCATCCCTTGGCCCTTTTCCATACTTTCCGCCAAACCCTGGAGAGTACCGGCCGCTTGCCTCAAGAGATCGCTACGTCCCCCTCCACTTCGACCGCCTGCTGCCACTTGCTGCCGAATTTGTCTCAGCAATTTCTGCACCAGGTCTTCGTTGCCAGCGTCCAAGAACCCTTGTTCTCGAATCCGAGACTCAAGATCATTAAGACTATGCCTCAGTTCGGCAAAACGGGGACTCTGTGAAAGCTCTCGAGCCAATGCCGAAAGCTCCTTGATTGAAGTGGCCTGGGGCGAGGAATAAAGATTCGTCTGCAGGAAAATATAGGACAACAAAACAAAGACAAGAGAACCAATCAACGAGGCGAAAAAAGATCGCCTGAATCGATAGGGGAAGTCTCTCTTGAGATTGATGCGGTCCAGAAACCCGGTGGCCTCCCGGCGTAGGCGATGGATCAAAAAAGATGGGTAAAGTGTCGGATCGATGGTGGTCAGTGTGACAAACCGGTCTTTTCCATCCACCCTGTCATCAATCAATCGGGCAACGGATGCCGCTGATAGGTTGGTCCACCCAACATGCAGAAAAAGACCCAAGATTATTCCAAGAGCCGCTGCCAGCGTGAAAACCGTCACCTCCCCAGCAATCCAACCGGCCATAAAGAAAGTAAACACAAGATAGGAAAATGCGAGAAGCGGAGGAGAAAACTTTAAGAGGCCGTCCCACAACCCATGTCTCCAGAGACGACGGTGTAGGTCATTCACCAGACGTTCAGGGAGCCCCCCCTCTCTAACTGAGCCGCCCACCATGCCCCCATATATAACATGCCTGGCCCTTTAAGGGGATCCGCGGGACCGCTGATATTGGTTTACCGCCCGGTTGTGTTCCCGGATCGTCTGGGAAAAGAAATGGGTGCCATCATTCTTGGAAACAAAGTACAGGTATGCCACCTTGGCTGGAAGAAGGGCGGCCCGAAGTGAGGACAGTCCCGGATTACAGATGGGCCCGGGTGGAAGCCCTTGGATGAGATAGGTGTTGTACGGACTCGGCCGCCGCAGGTCATTTCGCGTCAAGTTCCCCGTGAACGTCTTCAGACCATAAATGACCGTGGGATCACTTTGGAGGGGAATACGGCCCCTCAAACGATTGTG
>JADFOU010000365.1:378-841 GCA_022562655.1 candidate division TA06 bacterium | reverse complement strand
CCTTTTCGACCAGAGATGCCAGTGTTACGACCTCGTGTCTCTCCAGTCCCAACTTCCTGGCCTGCTCTTCCATCATGGGAGTAAAGCTCTCTTCAAAATGCTCTATCATGGCAATGAGAATGTCCTGTACATTGGCCGAAGCAGGGAAATAATAGGTATCCGGAAAGAGGTAACCTTCCACCCGCTGAGCGTCTATACCGAGCATGGAAAGAATCGCTGGGTTGTTTGCCGCCTTGAGAAATTCCTCACTATTGGCCAATCCCTCCTTCTCCAAAAGGTGGGCGATATCCCTTTGCGTGAGTCCTTCGGGAACTGTAACTCGGTGAAACACGCCCCTTCCCAGGACCATCTGATCCAAAACTTTTCGCGGTGCCATGGGAAGCTCAAAGCGGTAAAGCCCCCAGTGGATTCGCTTGTCCAAAGACCACACCCGAGCCCACAGTGTAAAGAGTCTTTCGTTGGT
>JADFOU010000365.1:0-368 GCA_022562655.1 candidate division TA06 bacterium | reverse complement strand
ACGCCTTCTTCTTTCAGCCTACTTACGACAGAGAAAAAGGGTTCCCCTCGATCGACCTTAAGCTCCACCACGCCCTGTCCGTTTTGAGGGGGATTGGCGATAAAGAAGAACAAAGATCCAACGAACAGGATCGTCGAGAGCGAAATGAAAAGAAACGCGAAGAGAATTTGTTTCACGACTTTATTCCGAAACTTCTATTCCTTGGTGACAGCAAACCCCGATCGGACATTAAACAGTCCAAAACATTATCCCTCATGGAGATCGGATCATGCCAAAGAGCCGTTGGTACCATGAACCGGTTCGACAAGCTCACGGCCCTGACCCTTCGACCCATCGACAGGCTCAGGGTGAGGTACTCGAACCATGAG
>JADFOU010000037.1 GCA_022562655.1 candidate division TA06 bacterium | reverse complement strand
TCCTTTACAGAGCAGGTCGAGCCAGTTCTTGTGGAGGATAAATGGAACTATTGGGTCTTTCGTGCCAATGCCAATAGTTATTTTGGCGGAGAGAAATCGAGTAACTTTATTAACTTTTACGGGAACTTCTCTGCCAACCGGATAACGCCCGACTGGAAAACGAGATTGTCAACAAATTATGGGTATGAAAGAAGTAGCTTCACATACACGATCGATGATGTAGATACGACAGTCATTTCCATTTCCAGAAGTCGCGGGTTTAACGGATTGATCGTAAAAAGTCTGACGGATCATTGGTCAGCAGGAATATCTGGATCTGCGTATAGATCCACCTACAATAACACCGACTTAGGCATTTCGATTGCTCCTGCAATCGAATACAATCTCTTTCCCTACTCCGAATCCACCCGTAGGGAACTTCTTTTTCTCTACAAGGCAGGCATCAATCCTATCCGATATGAAGAAGAAACCATTTATGACAAAACATCTGAAACCTTGTACAGAGGAAGTCTATCGGTCGCACTGGATCAGAATCAGACCTGGGGTTCTGTGAGTACCACATTGGAAGGATCTCATTACTTTCATGATTTTTATAAGCACCGACTAACCCTCTTCAGTGAATTGTCCCTGCGTCTGGTGAAAGGATTTTCTTTACGCCTTTTTGGAAGGGCATCAAGGATTCGTGATCAGTTGTCCATACCTAAAAGTGAACGATCACCTGCGGAAATCTTTTTAAAACTTAAGGAGCTCGAGACTTCGTATAATTACTTCGGATCAATCGGGTTAAGCTACACCTTTGGGTCGATCTATAGTAACGTGGTCAATCCTCGCTTTGGAAATTTTTAGACTGAATGGGAAGGGTCTCATTCTCCACCGGAAAACGGTAGCCCATCACTTCGAACTCTGCGGATAAATTTTTTATCTTGACGGGGGCAATCCAAATCGTTAAGATCAATCCTAAAAAAGGAGGCTAAGGATGACAAAGATTCTCCTACTCGGGGGTTTGGCTGGTAAGCAACGGAGATCTTCGATGCTCCTACCCTTGGGTTTGGCTGTGAAGCAAAGGAGATCTTCGATGCTGGTTTTTCTGATCACGGTTTTTCTCCCTCTTTCTGGATTTGCCCAGAAGTTAGAACTCAATGTCGTTGAACACACCCTCAAAAACGGGATGAAGTTCTTGATCCTCGAGAGGCATGAGGCCCCTGTCTTCTCCACCTATCTCCGCTTCAAGGTGGGTTCCGTCAATGAACACCCTGGAATTACAGGAACCTCTCATCTCTTGGAGCATATGATGTTCAAGGGGACCCAGAGCATGGGAACGACAAATTATAAGAAGGAAATTTCCCTCATGGAAAAGATCGAAAAGGTGATGGATCAAATCGACGAGGCATGGGCAGAAGGAGATGAGGCGAGGATCAAAGCCCTGAAGGAGAAACTTGCAAAGTTCCAGAAGGAACAGAAAAAATATCTCGTCAAGAATGAACTCTGGCAGACCTATATGCGAAACGGCGGGGTAGGTCTCAATGCCTCTACCGGCAATGATGGAACCCAATACTACGTCAGCCTCCCCTCGAACCGTTTGGAGTTGTGGTTCTTTCTGGAATCCGACCGGATGAAGAACCCTGTCCTGAGGGAGTTCTACTCAGAGCGGGATGTGGTCTATGAGGAGAGGAGGCTCCGGACGGACACCCAGCCCAGGGGGAAGTTGTGGGAGCAGTTTGGGGCTGCTGCCTTTACTGCCCACCCCTATGGCTGGCCTGTTGTGGGTTGGGCTGCCGATCTGGAGACGGTGAGGCGATCTGAGGTGGAGGCGTATTTCAAGGCCTATTATGCCCCGAACAACTCCATTGCTGTCATCGTCGGGGATGTGGATCCAGAGGAGGTGATCCGTCTGGCGGAGAAATATTTTGGCAAGATTCTTTCTCAGCCCCCTCCCCCACCCGTCCAGACTCGAGAACCTGAACAGAAAGGAGAGAGGCGCGTCATCGTGGAGTTCGACGCCAACCCCTCCCTTCTCATCGGTTATCACAAGCCGGAGCTCACCCATCCCGATCAATATGTCTTTGATGTAATTGGCGATATTCTTTCCAGCGGAAGGACCAGCCGCCTCTACGAAAACATCGTCAAGAAAAAGAAACTGGCTACGAGGGTCCGGGGATTCGGTGGGGGACAGCAATTTCCGAATCTGTTCATCTTTTCTGCCACCCCGAGACATCCCCATACGACCCTGGAGGTCGAAGAAGCCATTTACGAAGAGATCGAAAGGTTGAAGAAAGAACCCGTGTCAAACTGGGAGCTGGAAAAGGTGAGAAACCAGGCCGATGCAAATTTCATCCGCGGTCTCCAAACCAATTTTGGAATGGCTTCCCGATTGGGTCACTATGAGGTTCTTACGGGCTCCTGGCGTTATCTCGTGGATGTCATCGACAAGCGGAAGGCGGTCACTACGGAAGAGATTATGCGAGTCGCACAGGAAACCTTTACTCCTTCCAATCGGACGGTTGCGTCTCTTGTGAAAAAAGAGAAAAGTAATTATTCATGGCCTGACAGTCAAGCTCTGGAGTCAATGAAAGGAGAATAAAATGAGAGTCCCAAGGTTCCATTTAAAAAACGGCCTGATTCGGGTGAATCTACTATCCATTCTTCTCCTCTCCACCCTTCTTGTGGGATCGGTCCCGAAAGGGGAAGAGCCCTCGCGGAAACCAAAGGCTAACTCCAAAGGGGCCAAAATCATCTCCAAGTTCAAATATCCGGAGATTCACTGGAAAGTTCCGGAGGTGGGGGAAGATGTGAAACGGATAGAAATGGAAAATGGGATGATCCTCTATCTCAAGGAAGATCATAATCTTTCCCTGATCAATCTACAGGCGATCATCCGAACAGGCGCCTTCTATGAGCCGAAGGAAAAGGAAGGGTTGGCCAACCTCACCGGTCGAGTTCTGCGGACGGGAGGAACCCAAAACCTCTCCGGGGATGAGCTGGATCGGGAGTTGGAATACATTGCTGCCAACCTCTCCACTTCAATCGGAGATGAATCTGGAAGGGCTTCCCTCAATGTCTTGAAGAAGAATTTCGACAAAGCCCTCACTCACTTTGCCGAACTCCTGATGTCTCCCCGCTTTGAGCAGGAAAAGATTGACTTAGCGAAGAAGGAGATCAAAGAGTCCATTCGTCGCCAGAATGACAGCCCCGGCTCCATCCTCTCTCGAGAATTCTACAAGTTGATCTATGGAGATCATCCCTATGGTCGAAGCCTCGAATGGGAACCCATCTCGAAGATCGCGCGGAAGGACCTCATTGCCTTCCACAAAAAATACTTCCATCCAAACAATATCATCCTTGGCATCACTGGAGATTTCAATGAAGGGGAGATGATTGAGAAGATCAAAAGGAATTTCCGGGACTGGAAGTCCTCAACCATTGACTTCCCGGAAGTCCCAAAAGTTGAAGAGAAATTCACCGGGTCGGTTAACCTCATTCCCAAGGAGATCAATCAGACCAATATCCGGATCGGACATTTGGGGGTGGATCGGACAAACCCAGATATCTATGCCATCACTCTGATGAACTTTGTACTGGGTGGGGGAAGTTTCACATCCAGGATGACCGAAAGGGTTCGTTCCGATGAGGGGCTTGCCTATTCTGTTGGAAGCCGTTTCCAAACCGACACCCAAGATCTGGGCGCCTTCTATGCCAACTGCCAGACCAAGACCGAAACTACCCACCGAACCATTGATATCCTTCTGGAAGAAATTGAGAAGATTCGGAACGCCCCTGTGGAAGACTGGGAACTGGAACTCGGGAAGAATGTCTATATCAACCGTTATGTCTTCAACTGGACCTCTACAGTCTCCATCGTCAGCCAGCTGATGTTCTTAGAATATAATAACCGTCCCCGAGATTACTACCAAACCTATTTAGACAAAATCCGGGCGGTCACGAAAGAGGACATTCAGCGGGTTGCGAAAGAATATCTCCATCCCGACCGCCTCTGCATTTTAGTTGTGGGGGACAGCGAGAATTTTGACAAACCCCTGGATGACCTCGGTGAAGTGAAAGTTATCTCGTTGAAAGAACCCATTCTTCCGGAGTAAGTTGAAGAAACTTCATTGCAATTTCGAGATCAATTATTCATCAAAAAAAAGGAGTGGCCCCTATAGCCACTCCTTTTACAATCTCGCAGAAGAATCAAATTATCTGCGGATTAGCTAATTACTGTTTGAACTTCTCTCTCAGCCTTCTCTCCACCTCTTGAGGCACCATCCCCCCCACATCCCCACCCAAACTCACCACTTCCTTCACAAGACTGGAGCTCAAAAAGATATGCTGCTCCGAGGGAGTTAAGAAGACGGTCTCTATAGAGGCGTCTAATCTTCGGTTCATCAAGGCCATCTGGAACTCATACTCAAAATCAGAAACTGCACGCAAGCCCCGAATGATTGCCTTTGCCCCTTTCTTCTTTGCATACTCCACCAGGAGTCCATCGAATTGATCCACCTCTACCCGTTTCATCTTCTCGAGGCTTTCCTTCAATATCTCCACACGTTCTTCCACGCTGAAAAGGGGGTCCTTCTCTTCCCGATGTGCGACTGCAACGACGACTCTGTCGAATAGGGAAAGGCATCTTCGGATCACATCCAAATGACCATTGGTAATGGGGTCAAAGGTACCGGGATAGATGGCAGTCCGCACTGGGGTATGGATAGCTCCTTAAAGGGTGATGGGGTATGGGTGAAAGGGGTTTGGATTCTAATTCTCTATTGCTCTATTCGACCCTTTAACCAGCAGTCCTCTTTTTATAAAAGGTAAGGACAGTCTCTCCAAACTGTCTCTCCCGAATCTTCCTGATTCCGCATTCCGAGTCTGCTTCAGGAAGGACTTTTTTGTGGTGTTGAAGGATAAAAATTCCTCCCGGTGGGAGGGAGTATGCAATTTGGTTTAGGATCTTTTGAGTGATGCCTATCGGATAAGGAGGGTCAGCGAAAATTAGATCGAAACGCTCGTCCCACCGGTGAAGACGCCTGAGAAGAATCGAAGCATCCCCTTGCAAAACTCTTGATCTTGTTGAGATTCCTAGATGATCTATATTTTCTCGAATGATCTTCACAGAAGAAGGACTGGAGTCTATAAAGGTGGATTCTCGAGCTCCTCTTGAAAGGGCTTCCAATCCTAAATTTCCCGTTCCCGCAAAGAGATCCAGAACCTTTGCCCCCGAAACCCTCTCTCCAAGAATATCGAAAAGCGTCTCCTTGACTCGATTCGAAGTGGGTCGAAGTGTAGACCTCTTTCCCCCTCCCTTTATCCACCTCCCCCCCAACTCTCCCGAGATAATCCTCATCAGTCAACTCTCAGGTTCCAACGGCGATAGGAGAAATTTCAAATAAATCCTAAACAGAGAGACCACGAGATTTCAATGATTTCCACAACGCCTTAGGCGGGGTGGTTGCAATTTTGGAAATGGGTCACTGGTATTTATTTGTAAAGTGGTGTTTGAGATTTGGATTTGAATTGATTATCCCCCTAAGGCTTTCAACCTAACCTCAGCCTTCTTCTTATATCTCTGTGCTTTTGCGTGGTTCGGATCCGACTGGAGGACCTTATTGAAGGCACTTATCGCCTGCTTGAATCTGTTATCCAGGAAGAATTTGACACCTGCCTTATAGTAGGCCTCAATCTGCTCGGGGGTCAATATCTTGGTTTTTGGTTTTGGCTTGGCCGCCAGTTTGGGCTTCGGCTTCGGCTTTGGTTTCACTTTCGGCTTCGGTTTCAACTTCGCATTGAGATTTTTGATCGCTTTCTTTGCCTCTGAATGGCTGGAGTCAAAGTTCAAGACCTTTCTCCACTCAATACGTGCATTCTTGAAACTCCCTGCTTTGGTAAAACGGAGTGCCTTTGACCGATGGATGGAGATCTGTTTCTGGATCTTCGACTGAACCATCCGCAGGTACTCTTCCGCCTTTCCGTTCCCTGGATCCAATTGAAGAGCCCGCTGCCATTGACTCCTTGCCGCGAGAAAGTCCCCCTTGCTGTAATACTGATACCCCATCGTAATGGCGGAGGTGACCTCCGGAAGTTCTTTCCTCTTCAGGGTGACCTCAAAAGGGGTGGTTTCTCCTTTCTTGACCGGAATCTGCCATGTTCGAGTCTCATACCCCAGTGAGGTCACCTGAACCAGATAAGTCCCATCCTTCAACTCTAAGGAGAACCGCCCGTTTGCGTCAGTGAGCTTTGCAAAAATTTTTGCCTTGGGAAGGGAAATGGTTGCCTGGATTGGGTTTTGAGTTCTGTGGTCCAGGATTCGCCCAGCGATCTCTCCCATCGCGGGAGGTTTTTGGACGGAGCTCGTATTCCACTCCAACCCAAATGCCAGACGGGTATTGAGGGGACCATAGAGAGGGCTTACACTTCCCCCCCCTATGGATTGTTCAATATGGGTCCAGGCAACAGAGACAGAGAAGTCAGGACGACGGTATTGGACTCCAGCATTGATATCCCGCCCGTCAAAATCCCCCATGAAGAATAATACCGGGGAAAGTTCCCACTCACCTCCCATGAAGAGACCCACGGCATCCCAGTGGGCCTTCTCCGATAAGTCCTCTTCCGGGATGTAGAAGTCAGTGTTGAAGAATCGACTCCGATAACCGTAACCCACAAACCGTCCTCGTCCGACACCGAGAGTAACGCTCCCCTGAGAGGAGATCTTCATTGTTGCTGCTACATAGGCGGAAAATCGCTCGGGGTTTCTGTTTGCAACATTCCAGTAACTTAGATCATCTGGAAAACCCGTCACTTCACTCCCCTCTTCCCCACTTCCTACTGCTGAGATCCACTTCTTATCGGTGATCTCTTGGATCCCGAAAGAGAGGGACGGGCGTCCTTCCTTCCCTTCAAGAATTTTGACGGCAAAGGAACCTGCAAAACTCTTCGTTTGATACATGGAGAACCCGACCTCTGCACGGTCTCCGATTCCATAGGAGATGGTGAGATCCAGGTCTGCTGAGGCGAGGGAGTCTTTGCCTTCCCATGCGAGAAAACCGTTTGTTTGAACAGATAAGATATTGGCTCCCAAAACCTCAGCCTTTGGGATGTCCACGAGGCCTGTCCCTCGATTGAACTCGCCCCAAAGGGGAGAAGCCATCCAAAAGGAAACCCCCAGAGCCATAAAGGGTAGAGTTTTCATGATTAGCACTCACCTTTGAGAAGGGTATGCTATCCCCTCAAAAATCAGGCTGAGACCGGCCGTCCTGCCCGAATCGAGTCCCCTGTCCGAATAGGGCGTTCTGCCTTTCGAGGGGAGAGAAACAGGCGAATTCCCTCCACGACATAGTGGGCCTTCTCTTCCGTCAATTCAGGATAGAGGGGGAGAGAGAGGATTTCTTGAGCAAGAGTCTCTGTGATCGGGAAACGCCCTTCTCTTCCCGGCTTTTCCGCATAGGCGTTCTGGAGATGGATAGGGATGGGATAATGGATTCCTGTCTCAATCCCTTTCGAAGCAAGGAACTTTCGGAGTTCATCTCTTTTTTTCACCCGAATCACATAGAGATGGTAGTTGTGTCGTCCATATTCCGCTTCATAGGGGGGAACCAGGTCCAGGGAAGAGAGGGCTTCATTGTAAAAGGTTGCCCACCTTCTCCGTTTTTCATTCCATTCCTCTAATCGTTTCAATTTCACTCGAAGGATCGCTCCCTGAAGGGCATCCATTCGGTAATTTCCCCCCAGGTCGTCATGATAATATTTTCGCATCTGACCGTGATCCCGAAGCATCCTCACCCGCTCCGCGATCTCCTCATCATTTGTCACAACACATCCACCTTCTCCATAAGCCCCGATGTTTTTGCCCGGGTAAAAACTAAATGCACCGGCATTTCCTATTGACCCGACCTTGACCTTCTGGAGGGCAGGCATTCCGGCTGGGGGTGTTCCGATTCGGGCAGGATCGTCAGGCTCTGCATTTTGCCTCTCTATGGAATAAAGGGTTCCGTGGGCTTGAGCCGCATCTTCAATCAAATAGAGTTGATGGTCTCGAGCTAAATCAAGGAGGGGCTTCATGTCCGCCGCTTGACCATAGAGATGAACAGGTAGAATCGCCTTGGATCGATCCGTAATTGACTTCTCTACCTGGTCGGGGTCCATCGTATAGGTCTTTGGATCCGGCTCCACCAGGATGGGCTTCGCTCCGGTCGCCTTGATGGCCTCATAAACGGCGAAGAAGGTGTTGCAGGGAATGATTACCTCATCTCCAGTTCCAATTTTTAAAGCCCGGAGAGATAGGTGAATGGCAGAGGTGCCGGAATTGAGACCCACGCAATAGCGGACACCGATGTAGCGAGCAAACTCCTCTTCAAATTTCCAAACCTTTTCACCTAAGATGAAGTTTCCGCTTTGGAAAACGTGTTCTATCTCCTCATGGATCTCCTCTCGGATTCCATTATATTGAGTAACCAGGTCTATAAAAGGGACACGCATAAATCGCATTTTACATTATACTATGAATTTTCTTTCTCCCAAACATAGGGCCGCTCAAAAAACCCAGGAGGACATACCAGATCTTCGATCTTTTTCACCACCCTTGCAGGGTGCCCCGCTACCACGGTATCCGGAGGCACGTCCTTCGTAACGAGACTTCCAGCACTCACAAGGGCACTCCGCCCAATCGTTACCCCCGGAAGGATTGTTGACTGAGCACCGATCTTCGCCCGGGCCTCCACTTTCGCTCCCCCCAAACAGTCTTTATATCTGGGACACATGGGATGGGGGTCATCGGTAAAGATGACACCGGGGGCAATAAAAACATCCTCCTCGATCGTCACCAATTCTAAAAAACAGAGGCTGTGTATTCTCACACGATTCCCGATTCGATTCTCAAATTCAAGGACCGAATGGGTTCCTATAGAGACATCATCCCCGATCACATTGTTCTCCCGGATCGAAGCTCCCTGCCCAGTCTGGAGCCGATCCCCTATCCGATTTCCCGCATAGATCGTTGTAAAAGGGCGGAGGATAGCATTTTTTCCGATTTCGGTGGGGAGGTCTCCAGGTTTACTTTTTCTGGGAGGTATCCCAATTACGCAGAAATCCGCAATATGACTTCCTTCCCCGATGGTTACATTGGGGTAGATCTTACAGTAATTTCCTAAGACAACCCCTGGAAATCTTTCCTCTAACGCTTCTTTCATTGTATAATGAGCATATTAAAATTAGCAACGAGCATTTTTCGATTTACATTTAGCATTTTAAATTGCTCATTGAATATTTTATTACGGATAGACTTTTTCGAGCATCCTCGGAAAGGGGATCGACTCCCGAAGGTGGGGGAGCTTGCAGATCCACCCAATCGTCCTCTCCAGACCCAGTCCAAACCCAGCATGGGGAACAGAGCCATATCTTCTCAAGTCTAAATACCATTCAAAATTCTTCTTGGAGAGATGATCTTCGTCAATCTTCCTTTCCAGTGCCAGGAGGTCATCCTCCCTCTCCCCTCCTCCCATGATCTCACCATACCCCTCTGGGGAAAAGATATCAAAGGAGAGTGTAAGATCCTCCCTCTCCGGATCCCGCTTCATATAGAATGCCTTGCAGCTTGCAGGAAAATGGGTGATGATGAGGGGCTTTTCGAACCCCTCGGAGAGGGCCGTCTCTTGGGGGGCACCGAAGTCCTCACCCTGTTCCATTTCGATCCCCTTATTTTTGAGAAACTCCACGGCTTCCTCATAGGTGAGACGGGGATAGGGAGGCTTTGCCTTTTCCAGTGGAGTGAGATCTCGCCCCAGGAACTCCAACTCCTTTCTTCTCCTTTCTAACACTCGTTCTACGACAAATGCTACCAGGTTCTCCCCGAGTTGGATGGCATCATTTAGATGAGCAAAAGCCATTTCGGGTTCCACCATCCAGAACTCCGTCAGATGCCTGCGAGTCTTTGATTTCTCCGCTCGGAAGGTAGGCCCAAAACAGTAGACCTTTTCCAAAGAGAAACAGGCGGACTCCATATACAATTGACCCGACTGGCTGAGGTATGCCTTCTCACCGAAATAGTCTGTCTCAAAAAGGGTTGTCGTTCCTTCACAAGCAGCAGGGGTGAAGATAGGGGCATCTACAAGGATGAACCCATTCCCATCAAAATAGTCGCGTATCGCCTTCACCACTTCTGCCCTCACCCGGAGGATCGCATGTTGACGTCTGGAGCGGAGCCAGAGGTGGCGATGTTCCATCAGAAACGCAACCCCGTGATCCTTGGGTCCTATCGGATAGTCTTCCTTCGGCTGATGGACGACCTCTACATCTGAAAGAACGAGTTCATATCCTCCTGGTGCACGGCCATCTTCTCTCACGGTTCCCTTCACCCATAGAGAGGACTCCAGGGGAAGGGAGATGATCCTGGAAAAGATCTCTTCCGAAAGAGCCCCTTTCGTAGCCACGGTCTGGAGGATCCCTGTCCCATCCCGGATCAAAAGGAAGAAGATCTTTCCACTCGATCGCTTGTTATAGACCCACCCCTTCAGGGTGACCTCTTCCTCTGAATTTTGACCAATCTCCTCAATTCGTATCTCTTTCATGAAGAAGTCCTTCACTTACATCATTAATTTTATCAGGACTTCTCTCAATGTCAAGGAGATTTTACCCTCACAGGAGTCCCAGTTATCCTCAATTCTCTCCTTTATTCATATATGATAAGCAATAATTGTGCCACTTCTTCCTGCAATTTAAAAATTACCCTTCCTGTAATGAAAGCAAGTGAAATATAGAGGCTTATCCGTAATTTCTTTTCCCTGTTCTTGGGGTTTCTCTTCCTCTTCCTTGGAAAGTGTCACACTATCGTTCAATCCACAGCGAAAAAAATGACACATTATGACTCAATTTTTTCTGAATGACAAAGCTGTATAGATTTTAAACGAAGATACCTGAATCCTATAGTGGAGAATGAGTCGGCGATTGTAAATAAAAAAACGCCCGATTCGGGCGGTACCCAACAGCAGAACACACTAATCACTCAAAAATTCTGAAATCCTTTTCCCTATCTTTTTTGCAATATTGGTTGCATCAGAGTCTTTTTGAAGGGAAATCCATTCAACCCCTTCAAGACCCCGAAACCAGGTGAGTTGACGCCTGGCAAAATGACGGGTGTTCTTCTTCGTAAGTTCAACGGCTTCTTCCTCTGAGATCTCTCCTTGAAGAGTCCGGAGGATCTCCCGATACCCTACTGCCTTGAAAGACTCCATTTCTGGCGAATACCCATTTGCCAGGAGCCCCTCCACCTCCTCTACAAATCCCTCTTCCATCATCCTCTCCACCCTTTTGTCAATTCTTCGATAAAGATCTTCACGTTCTCTCGTGAGGCCGATGAATAGAGTTTGAATGGTGGATTCTGGATGCTGGATGCCAGATTGAAGTTTGGTTAAAGGGTAACCCGTCTGTTCGTAGACCTCGAGGGCTCGGGTGATCCGCTGTCGGTCATTTGGATGAATTCTCTCTGCTGCCTGTGGGT
This sequence comes from candidate division TA06 bacterium, assembly GCA_022562655.1. Classification (GTDB taxonomy): domain Bacteria; phylum Hydrothermota; class DG-26; order E44-bin18; family JADFOU01; genus JADFOU01. The sequence continues at coordinate 179 of JADFOU010000037.1, read as the reverse complement.
CTACATTCTTCAATCTTTCGTAGAGGGTGGCTTTTTCCTCTTTTTCCAAAAGACATGTATGTTTCCCCTTATATGTGAGAAGATCGTTTGAGGGTCATGAAACAGGGCATAAACAGGGTATTTTAAAGGGTATCCTCAAAAATTTTTAATACAGGAATCAAAAGAATGTTATTTAACTT
>JADFOU010000364.1 GCA_022562655.1 candidate division TA06 bacterium | reverse complement strand
ATCTGCGATAAAAGTCTTTTGGCGGGGTATGTGTACGAGACCTACGAGATGACACCGGATATCATCAAACGTTGTATTCAAGAAATTGAGCATCCAGCGCCGGTATGAGTTTAATCAATGATGCACTCAGGAAAGCGGAGGGGGGCAAAGGTCATTCGGACCCCTTCTCAAAGATCCAGAATTTCGAAAGTCCGTCACCCCCGAAACGCCGTTTCGCACCGAGAAAGGTCCTCTTCGGAGTAGGGATTCTCGTCATCGGACTCGGTGGGGTCATCTTCCAGGGGGTTACGATGACGAAACGGCAGGCCATTGAGAAAGGGATGCAGCAACTCCTCAACACCGGGGCTTCGTTACCGACTGAGGCAGGGATACCCTCTCCTGTCGTCACGCCGCCGCCAAAGTCTCCACTCATAAAAGAAGTTCCAAAAGAACCCCTCCTGGAAACGCCTCCCATCGCGCCTCGACGGGCGACCTCTCCCCTGGCTCCTCTGTCATCAAAAGCTCCTTTTGCCTTAAGCGGAATCGTTCAGGGACCCGGAGAGGCATTCGCGATCGTGAATCATCAGATTACACGAGTGGGCGAAGATGTTTATGGGGCGGTTTTGGTAGAGATCCGGAAGGAATCGATCCTTCTTGAGGCGGGAGGAAAACGTTTTCAGCTCAAATTGAAATGATTACAACTTGAGGGAGAAAAGGATAATTTCAATCTCCCCGAAGCGGATTCGTTCGGCTTCAGCAAATCCTTTTTTCTGGGCAAGGCGTGTGGCCGCGGACATTCCCGCCGTTCCCCGAAAGACGACCTCCTTGTACCCTTCCTTCCGGCAGAACTGAAGTGCTTTATCCACAAGGGTCGATCCATACGCCTTCCCTCGGTACACCGGATCCACAAAGAGGCGTCTTAAGAGGGCTGTCTCCTGGTCGTCTTCTTTGATGGCAACCGTTCCAATAATCTGCTGATCTTCCTCACCCACCAGAAAGATATTCCGTTCTCCGCTGTACGTTTTAGAAAGTGTGTTAAGATCCGTATCGGAGTAGGCTTGTTTCTCCATTTGGAATTCTTTGTCGAGAATGGTGCTGATGAGTGCCTTGACCAACGCCGTATCTTCTTCACGAAAGACTCGAACTTTCATGATAATGCACTCCTCAGGTTATGATCTTCTTCCACACGAAGCGTTTCAAACTGGTTAGATAGAAATCGAATCGCTTCTCCCAGTCCGCCATCCAAGTAGATCCCGCCCACCAACGCCTCAAAGGCTTCTGAGAGATGGGAGAGTTTGGAAGATCCTCCCTGCTGTCTTTCTCCTCGCCCGAACAAAAGGAACTCGCCGAGACCAAACTGCTTTGCCTTTTCACTCAGGACCTCTTCACAAACAAACGCTTTCCTGATTTCTGTGAGATATCCAGGACGCTTTGAAGGGTTGATCTGGTAAAGGCGCGTGGTCACAAAAAACTGAAGGACGGTATCCCCCAAAAGGGCGAGGGTCTCATTCCCCTGGGGAATTCCTTTTTCATTCGCATAGGAGCGATGCATCAACGCCTGTTCAAGAAGCATCGGATTTCGAAAAGTATAGCCTAATTTCTCTTCAAACCTATTCACCTTGTCCTCGGAAAGTTGGTTTTTTTGCGTCATCAGATCCTTTTTGAGACAACACTTCGGATCGTTTGATAAGAAATCCCCTCACGTATCACCACTTTTCCGATGCGGGTAGGAAGAACATACCGATTCTTGCCATGGATAAATTTCTTATCAAGGGACTCTGCTTGAAACAGCTTCTTTAGAGAAACCCCTTTCATCTTTACAGGAAGTCCTAAATTTTTTAAGAGCCGCTCCAATCGGTCGCGTGTCTCTTCGCGACAGAGACCCAAATGGCAGGCAATCTCCGTGGCGCAGAGCATCCCGATTGAAATCGCTCTTCCGTGCCTTTCTTTGTAACTTTTGGCCTGTTCGATTGCATGACCTACAGTATGCCCAAAATTTAAGATGACCCGTACGCCCTTGTTGTCCCTTTCATCCCGTGCAACCACCCCCGCTTTAATACGCACACAGGCAGAAACGATATAGCGGAGTGCTTTTCGATCCGGCCCAACCTTTTTTGATGAAGGCAAAAGTTTCTGGTAATTTTTCTCGAGAAAAGCGAAAAGCTTAGGATCGGCGATCACCCCATATTTAACAACCTCCGCCAATCCCTCTCTTAAGTTTTGTCTGGGAAGTTTCTCGAGAACGGTGAGATCCGCATAGACCAGACGAGGCTGATAGAAAGCCCCGAGAAGGTTTTTTGCTTCTGGATGGTCAATGCCTAGCCATGCACGATAGGCGGCGCGGTCATTTGGCTTCACCAGCAGCGTAAGGACGC
>JADFOU010000363.1 GCA_022562655.1 candidate division TA06 bacterium | reverse complement strand
GGATAACTTCACCACTAACTTGACCTATACAGGAACAGCCGTGAGTGGGGTCACCATCACTAAATATGTCGCTGAAGGATATGCTATTGACGTAATCAAGGATATGCTTGATCTCTTAGACTGGCAGCTCAGGATTGATGAGGCAGACAATGTGATCTTCGAGCCGAAGGGGACCACAAATCCAGGTATTACCTTCACCAATGGAATCAATTTCCAGGTAGAGCGTTGGATCGAGGACCGGGAATCCCAGTACAATCATGTCAAAATCAAGGGCGCACTCATTGACTTCCGTACTCGGGAAACGATTATTGGGACAGGAACAGAATTCATTCTTTCTCAAAAGCCAGTGGACACTGTCCGAGTAGAGATACCATCTGGTACAGAACTCCCAAAAACCAGCCCTACTGAGCCGTACACCGTAGACTCTGAGAACAAGAAAGTGATCTTCACGAGCTCAAAAACAGATCCCACGTTCGACTATACTTTCCACATCCCTGTAGTGGTAGAGGATCAGGATGACGCATCTATATCCACTTTCGACGAGATCTTTAAGGAGATCCCTGCACCATGGCTTGATACGTTCTCTGAGGCCAGACAATATGCTCAGAAACTCCTCGAAGCGCGGAGCTTACCAGAGATCCGAGTACATGGATTCCAGAACCAAATCAATTTTGACCGGGAAGTAGGTGAGATCATTACGGTTACGGATCCAGTCAGGGCAGACAGGACTGAGGATCTGGTCATTTCCAAGATCATCATCGACGCAAGGAATGCCAGGACCCGCTTCTTTCTCGGGACGAGAGAGGATGAGTTCTTCGACTGGCAGCGTGAGGTCCAGGAAAGAATCAAGAAGATCGAGCGAAGGATCCTTGATGAGACAGAGAAAGCCTTCAGCCGTCTCTTCAAGCACAAGATGCTCATAACTCTCACTCTCACAGAGACATTCGAGTTCAATCAGCCGGTGGATTCATTCGTGCTGGGTCATCAGACTCTTAGTAGGCTACGTCCGAATCTCAATTTTGAAGCAGACTGCTCTGACAATGCCAATCATGGGACCTGGAATGGCACAGGAATAGCCGGGGCCCAGTATTCTACGAGCGGATTCCTCCGATCAACAGGCCAATTCAACGGATCCGACAACTTCGTAGACATCCCAGATGATGCTACTCTCGACATCACAGGTGATTTCTCTTTTGTAGTGGCCGTCAAGGTGGCCAGTCTACCCGGGGCCGAGACTTACCTCTTCAACAAGCTCAGTGCAACCGATGGATATGCTGTGAGGATCAACGCTTCCAACAAGGTTGAGCTCATCTACAGGGACTCCTCTTCTGACACGGTCTTTGCGGCCACCACTGGTCTCACTGCTGGGGTCTTCCAGGAAGTTGTCTTCGTCAAGTCCGGGACTTCCCTGACAGTTTATGTGAATGGATCCTCAGACGGTACTGCCACAGGTGGGGCCACAGTAGGAGCGAATGCACTCGATCTGGAAATAGGCAAATTCGGGGCCGGGTTTTTCACCGGCGACATTGATGAGGTCATGGTATATGACAATGACATTTCAGCGAGCACCGTTTTGAACATATTCAATGCTCTTGGAGATCAGGACTTGACAGATATGAAAGGATGGTGGTCCATGGACAACCCAAGACTGGGTGATAGATTTACAACAAGGGCGACGGTGACATGAGTATCTGCAATTTGTGTGGGAATGAGAAGGAGAGGTATCATCTACAGAAGAACCATCACAATACTCAGAATCCTAAAACTCGCAGGAAGATTTCATTAGCTCTCAAAGGAAGAAAGCTCTCAAAGGAGCATATTCTGAAAATGTCAGAATCAAGGAATGGCCACATAGTATCCATTGAAACTCGGAGAAAAATAGGCATTGCAAATAGAGGGAAAAAACATAGCATTGAATCCCGTAAACGCATGAGTGAAGCAAAAATAGGCGGTATTCCTTGGAATAAGGGGAAACCACATTTCAAGATTCGAGGAGAGAATCACCCTCAATGGAAAGGTGGGGTCTCCAAAGGTAGGAGGGGAGAGGGGTACTTCAATCTCCAATACAAGAAATGGAGGACTTCTGTTTTTGAACGAGATGACCATACTTGCCAGGAATGCAAGAAGAGAGGATGCTATCTTGAATCCCATCACATCAAAAGCTGGAAGGATTATCCTTTATTGAGACTCGATGTTGACAATGGCATAACATATTGTAGGCCATGTCACATTAAAAAAGATGGAAATAGGAGGGGAAAATCATCGTACTAACTGTAAACCTGAAGGATGACATCCGGGACAACACAAAGACCAGGATAGGGGATACTTGCACGTTCGGGGCCATAGGTGATGACA
>JADFOU010000362.1 GCA_022562655.1 candidate division TA06 bacterium | reverse complement strand
CCAGGGGATCCCCAGGAGATCTTGAGGTTTATAGCCTTCAGGAATGCCCACCTTCTGCCCTTGATACTTTTCATCGTTTTTGCTGAGACTTGCCCCTTCAGGACGGTAATCATTGCTTCCACAGTTACTTCCCGAATAGGCATCCCCCAGATTCAGCCAGACCGTCCCATCTTTCCTCAAAACTCTTCTGATCTCCCGAAAGATTCCTACAAGGTGCTGGACATACAATTGAGGCGTGGGTTCAGAACCAAGGGACCCGAGCCAGGCATTGCAAATGGAACAGAACTTTGTAGTAGTCTCAAAACTCTTCTTTTCTCTATGGGGTCTCGCTATATCTGGATTTCCGGGAGATTGGACAAAATTCATACTTCTTTTATGGGCATTTCCCCACCTATGCTCACACCCCTCATCCCCTCCCCAGACTTGAAGAGGGATCGAATAATCTCTCAAACCGAGGTAAGGAGGTGATGTGACGACACAATGAATCGTCTCATTCTTGAGAGTTTTCAGGGCTTTGAGGATGTGGCCTTGAAGAAGGAGCTGCATGCTCATACCAAATCTTTACCTCGTTTAAACATAAATGATCCATTTTTCCCAGATGCAAATTTGAACTCTATTTTTCCCCTATATCCTCCAACGCACTTGATGATGCAAGTTTGAACCCTCGTACCGGGGAAAGTGTATCGAGGCAAATTCCACACTTCACTCAATCCCATATCCACAAGATAATTAACCCTTCTCTGGCTATTGATCAGGGTATACCAAGGGATGAGGGAGATCACATTGTCAGAGAACTTGAAGAATGCTTTGAGATACTTGATGACTTCAGTGAAAGGAGTAAATGGGGGATTGGCCACCACCCAATCAACTTTCCTCACAGGCATCTCCCAAAAGTCCCAATTCGGAGGAGGAGGCGTAATTATCTCTACCCTACTATCATTTCTAAATCTCCTCTCCAAGGCTCGAATTAAACTCCCCTCCCCTGGCGTGGGTTCGAGGATAGTAAAAATAGAATTCGGAGGGTCCACAAGGCTGGCAAGAATATCCGCTGCCCAGCCGGGGGTCTGTAATCTATGATTTCTGTCCCACTTTTTCATTTACGCTTTTGTGGCATTCGCCGATTCTTTTTTACAGGTTTCGCAGATTATTGAATCCTCTTGACAAAGTTTATTAACCCTCTCTTTAGTATCGCCATCCGCAACGATATAAAAAATCTTACCGTGATAGATGCCTAATTGCTCACCACACTTTGAGCAGACGACCTTGTAGGATTGAATTTCGCTCACTTTACAGTCCGAAGTAAAAAATGTCCTCCACACCCAGGACAAGTTTTTCCTCTTTATTCAGTTCAAATGCCCGGAGGTACATCTCATACGCTTCTGCCTCTTTTCGGTGATCCTCTTTTTTATTGAAGCATAGCTGAAGGTATTCCTTCCGTTGAGGATCTACCACTATATCTGCCATCTCCCCACCGGTAACTTGATAAGTTCGGATATCTACTCCCAATTCTTTCAGATCATCCAGGGCTTTTAAATAGTCTGTGTTCCAAGTCTTTTCACGCTCCCGGTGATACTGAATCTTCTTCTGTGTGGTTTCGATAAGGTCTTTTGCCATATATTCAAACTTCCAATTGAATCTCTCTTTGCTCATTTCTTCCCTCCTTTTATTTCCTCCGGTTCAATCACTACATCCGGCGCCCTTATGGTTAGCCCAGGGACATTGAGCAATCCCCCGAATTCCCCTGGCGGTAACTGGGGCAATCTTGCTGCTGGCAGGGGTTGCTCATCCAGCCGATACTCTACCCGGCTGTTACAGACTTTGCACTTCATTACCCCTGGCTTCTTTTCCTTCGCCTTCTCTATAATGTCCTTCTCCCCCAATCCCGATTCACAGATCGGGCACTTCCTGTCTAAGGGTGCGGTAGGGACCTCGGGGGCCGGTTCCCCCAAGAACCCAAACTCCAACTTCAATCCCTTCGTCTCCTCAAATATGGTCTTCGCTATACTAAGATAATTCCAAGCGTGCCTAAAATGGTCTGCCCCTAAAGAGATATAGACCCATACCTCGTCCCCTGTTTTCTCATCCGTCTGTTTTTGTTTCGCCACGCTGCACATCTGCCGGATGAACTCCTCATAGTGTTGGTGAGGGGCTGAGGGAATAACCGCAAACCGATTGACACAGAGGTCGCCTGAAACATCCAAGCTCTCTGTCCGGTCCACCGTTGCCTCTCCCTCATCCTTATTGAGGGAAATTTCCCGCTTCATTCCTCTCCCGTAATAGACCATCCAGACCCGTCCAGGGAAAGCCTTCACCATAGCCCTTGCGGACTTCTTATTGGGAAGGGCATCTACTACCACAA
>JADFOU010000361.1 GCA_022562655.1 candidate division TA06 bacterium | reverse complement strand
TCCGCCGCGTGACCTTCGGTAAAAAAGAATTCGGGAGATTTGGAAGCGCCATAAAAATACCGTCAATCTCATCTTTATGTTTGAGGATTCCGCCGATCGGATCTTTGGAGAGCTTGCCAAAAGCGAGTTCTCCGACAGTGCTCCCTTCGGAGATTTTAGAAACCCCTTCCCCATCGACCCCCGTTCTCTCAAAGACAAACCCCCGGCTGTCACATATTCCGACAAGGCGGAATTCTTTTTTCATCCCGATCATTCTTGCCGCATTTTTCCCAAGACCCCCTGCACCGAGTATCGCAACATTCAATCTTGCCATCGGGTACCTCCCTTATTTCTGAACAACGATCACGCTGATATGCCCCCCAAATCCCATGGAAATCGAAAGGGCAGTGGAAATCTTTTGATCTCTTGCAACCTTCGGGACATAATCCAGATCACATGCCGGATCCTTTTGGGAAAGTCCGGCCGTCGGCGGGAGAAACCCTTCTTTCATGGCCAGTAGAATTGCCGCCAACTCTATCGCCCCTGAAGCCCCTAGGAGATGTCCTGTCATCGACTTCGTAGAACTGATCGGGATCTGGTAGGCCGTTTTTCCAAATGCCCGTTTGATCTGATCGGTTTCATAAAGATCCCCTGGAACGGTTGCGGTCCCGTGGGCATTGATATAGTCGATCTTTTGAGGAGAGCGTTTCGCCCGCTTGAGGGCACCCTTCAGAACACGGGCAAGATTCTCCGCCGAAGGATCAAAACGGAGCGGATGAGAGGGGTCCTGCCCCATGGCATAACCGATAATTTCTCCGTAGCAAAAAGCCCCGCGGCGTAACGCATGTTCCCTTTCTTCTAAAATAAAAGAAGCGGCACCTTCTCCAACCACAAAGCCATCCCTCAGACGGTCAAACGGAAAAATCCCTTTTCGACTCAACACCCCCATCTGGTCGTATCCTGATAAAAGGAGAGGGGTGAGTGAGGCATCACTCGCCCCTGCTAAAACCACCGAGGCATGGCCATCCTGGATGAGTTGCGCTCCCCGAATAACCGTGTGTGTCCCTGTAGCACATGCCGTCACGATGTTCAGCGTAGGGCCCCGAAAGGGGTAACGGCGGAGGATCATGGAACTTAGACAGGACGTTGGAAAATTTTGCATGAAAGTTGGAGAAATCCCCTTCTCCAGACTCTCCATGCCTCCTTTGCTCGATGAGAAAACAACACCGATCTCGTCTGGGGAAAGTGCGGAGACCTCGAGACCGCTGTCTTGGAGGGATTCCTCGACCGCCCGAAGACCATATTCGATAAAACGATCAAGCCCATTCAGGGAAAACAGTTTTGAGGGAATTTCTGCGGCCAGAAATGAGGAAAAAAAGGGATGTGAAAAACGCGAAAGCGGCCGAATGGCCGAATCGCCCGACCGGAGAGCCTTGCCGAACGCTCTCCGACCCACCCCATTCGGGGCGACAACCCCCATCCCTGTTACGACGACACGCCGCATTGTAAACGTCTTTCTCAAATGAGGTCGACAAATCGTGAAATAAAAAAGACGGTTTCAACACCGTCCCGGTGAGTTGTTACTGAATGACAAGGTCCCCTTCGCGGAACGATAAAGAAGATTCCGAGACAACCACATCACAGGCAGAAATCTTCTGGCGTACCTCGGTGACCTCAACATGCCCCAACGCCTCACCTTCCCGGTATACATGAAAACGCATTCCTTCGTGCACACCGTCCTCTTTTCCGAGATTAATCACCACAAAATCGTATCTGTCGTTGACCGCCACAATCCGCCCGTTCTTCACTTCTCCAAAAGGAGATTCCCCTCTCATTCCAGGAGAAGGAAACTCCGTGTTTGGACCCTCCCATAAAAATTCTGATTTCGGGGAGGATATTGTCGAAGGATTGTGTGACGATTCTCCCTTCACGATGATGGGAGGGAGTTCCACAATATCGGCTTCCACTCTTGCAATCTGACGCGCTTCATCGATGGTTTTCTCATAGATGGAGCGGATCTGGTTAATTTCCCGAAGTCTTGTCTCAAGGATCTGATTGATCGATCGGACCTGTATCGCCAACTGATCCCGCTTCTCGTTGATTTCCTGGAGGCGTTCACGAAGTTGATCTAGTTCCTGCTCCATCTCAATCTTTTCCTGCGAGACACGGGAGAGTTCCGCCTGAAGCACCTGCTTTTCGCGTTTGACCCTCGAGAGATTATCGCTCAGGCTCTCGGAGACGGAAAGACGGCCCATTCGCTCCTTTTTAAGATCAGATGTCATCGCCTCCAATTTGACCTGTTCTTGGCGGAGTCTTTCTTCAATCTTCACCTTGGCCGTCTGAATTTCTTCGATCCACTTCTCTAAAGCATCCCTCTCTTCTGTGATGTGGACC
>JADFOU010000360.1 GCA_022562655.1 candidate division TA06 bacterium | reverse complement strand
CCAATCACCAATTACCATTTAACCAATTTTTATTGAGTATATCAGAAACCACTCTACTGTCAAGGGCTTTTATAATTCTGAAGGGGCACCCAAGCGAGTACCCCTTCTTCTTCTCAAAGCTGAAAATCCATCACCGCAGAAGGACCAACTTCTTCGTGCTGGTGTAGTCCCCTGCTGTTAATCTGTAGAAGTAGACCCCTGAAGAGACCTCTCTTCCAGAGCTATCTCTTCCGTCCCAGGTGAAGGAATATCTCCCTGCCTCGAGTCTGCCGTCGGTCAGGGTAGCGACCCTCCGCCCTGTGAGGTCATAGACAGAGAGGTCGGTATCCAAAGACCTCGGAAGCAATAGGGATATGATGGTGTTGTTGTGGAAAGGATTGGGTCGGGGCTGGAATAAGTTAAATTCCTTCGGAGTTTGGGCAGGGAGTTTTTCCTCTACACCAACCCAATCAATTCGATCGAAGTAGCAATTTCCGACCCCAAATACAATCGCATCCTCAATATAAACGACACCGTAATAACCGCCGGGCAGCCACTCTATCCTTTGCTTGTAATCTCCAGTGTAAACGTCATTTTCGCTGATCCATTCAGGCGTACTCCACGATGGAGTGGCGTAGGGTCTCCATATGTATACTACAGGATCGAACATCCCGGCCTCTATCTCATAGACAACATGGAACCCGCCACCCATCCTTCCTGTGACATGGGGAGCCCCTGAGTAACTATATGTTGTGTCCCCGATAAACCCAAAGAACCAATTCGTCCCTCCGTTATAGGAGATGAGATACCGCACCATATAACTACCAGAACCACTTCTATAATCATAGGCGCAGAGCACGGTATCACCCCAGGAGCCAAGGGAACTGAATCGGGATAAATTACCCACAGATCCGCTAGTGAAATCGGTAAATGTACCTCCAGACCAACCCGCGATGTGGACCTCATCGGCGGTGTTGATCCAAGAAAACCAAGTGTGAAGACTGGAGTAGTTCTGATTCCAGTGGGAGTCCATCCCCCTTTCTGCATTGGTGATGCCCGTAGTCACCTCGGTGAAACTCATCCCAGTGGTATCATCCCAGAACAGTGCCAGAGTGCCGTTTGTCAATATAGCGGAATAGTATATCCGATTTTGGGAAGCATCTTGATTGGAACTGAGTTCAAGATCTGTTATTTCGCTGCCCTGATCGAAAATATCCTGAAAGAAGTAGGTGCCATCAGAAGAGCCGTCGCTCGTTAAATGTCTCCTCAGACGACCGGTGGTCTGGGAACCTGGATTGGTGTAGGAAACCCAAAAATGGGTCCCTGACACAGTGGCGCTTACGTCGTTAATGTTGGGGCCACCAGAATTATAGTTGAAGGTTTCCTGCCAGGTCATCCCACCGTCCATGGAGATATTGACTGCCCAACGTTCATTGGTCGAATCCACAAAAACGACGGCAGCAAAGAGATTCCCGGTAACCTCATCAAAATCGAGCTCCGCATTGATGATTCCTCCCCGGTTTCCGACCATGACATCCGTACCCCAATTGCTAATATTACTGGAGGTCTCTATGGGCGTTTTCCAGCTTATACCCACAGCCACTTCGTAGATGTCAACGAACCCACTGAGAGCTCTAAAGAGCTGAAGAGCTTTCTGATAGTCACCGCTGTTCCAGGTATTTTTCACTTTCTCAGCCTGTGCGAGAGCATCCTGAGAGACTCCTGTAGGAAGCTCAATGTCAATCAGTGCGTTATCCCTCTCGGCAGGCGTCATCTTTTCCAGCCTTCTCCAAACCGGTTCCAGTCTGGTTTTCCTCTGCAGCTTTACCGAATTTCTCGGAGTATCAATTGGATTCCTTTGCTGGCGCTGCGAGAAGTTCCTTTGGATTCCTGTCCAAGTTGCATTTGGATCCGGTTTCACTTCCTGCATCTTTGTGGGCACGGGCAAGTGAGCCTCCTTCAAAATTATTGGCCCGCCGGAGGTACTCTCTTCAGCTGCCCACGCTGAACCAAACCCACTAGAAAGGAGCATGGAGAGAGCAGAGATTTGAAGACCCAATCGAACCTTTTTCACGATTTTTCCTCCTTTTTGAGATGAAAGTAAAATACGTTTTCTCCACGTCCTACAGGGTACTCTTTTTCAATTTTAATGAATCACCCCCTTTCATCAGCATTTTTTTGACATCTTACTCTACAACATCCAATAATAATTCGTGAAAAGATGCCAATGATCTGTTTTCTCACAGGTAATGATCTTCCATCACTGGAATGCAATTTTTATTATATTCATCTTTAAACCCTTGTCAAGAAAAAAGGTAAAAAAATCGCAGTGATTGGAAAAATGTGTTAAACTTTATTGAGGGGCGATGAGAGACCTGAAGAAAAAAGGAAAGCCTTCCC
>JADFOU010000359.1 GCA_022562655.1 candidate division TA06 bacterium | reverse complement strand
AAATGGATATTGGGTATTGGTTATTTGAAAAATGTGTAATTGGAGCTTTATCTCTAAATACCAATTACGCATTACCAATATTTATTTTTACTTCAGCCAATCTAAGGGGTCTACGGGTTGACCATTTTTGCGGAATTCAAAATGGAGCTTCGAACCATCGAGGGAGCCTGTATCTCCAACCCACCCAATATGTTCGCCCTCTTCAACAGAATCGTCCAGTATCACACTAAAGTCGGCAAGATGTCCATAGAGGGTATAGTATCCCCCTCCATGGTCGATGAGGAGGATTTTTCCATATCCTAAAAACCGATCGGCGAAGACCACACGTCCGTGACCGATAGCGTGGATGGGCTCCCCGATCCCTGCGAATATGTCAATTCCATTATTTTGGGTGGTTGTTTCGTATTTTGGATGCTTTACGGGTCCGAATTTCGAGACCACCTTTCCTTTTACGGGCCATGGGAGTTTCCCTTTCATGGCTTCGAAGGGATGGAACCCTGGGGGAAAGGTCTCTTTTTTCTTCCGTTTTCGTTCCAGTTGTTTTAACAGGGTTTCCAGATCCCGAGCCGCCTTTTCTAATTCCTTAACAGCTTTTTTGTACTCCTTCTTCTTCTCTTGAGTCCGTGTGAGGAGATTTTTCCTTTCCTTTTTCTCCTTTTTTTGTTGAGCTTCCTCCCTCTCTGTCTCTGTTCGGACCATTCGGAGCTCCGTGAGTTTATTCTCCCGCTCTCCTCTCTCTTCATCAAGATCTCTTTTGAGCCTCTTCACCCCTTCGAGAACCCTTCGATCTAGTTGGGTGATGAGGCTCCAGTATTTCATTCGTTTGGCACCCTCGGTGAAGGTCTTAGAAGAAAGAAGGAGTTCCAGAGGGTGGAGACTTCCGTGGATATAGATAGACCGTAAACGACTCCGCAAAATTTCCTGACTATGTAAAAGGTCTACCTCTGTCTCATCAATCGCTTGGTTCAGCTCTTCCACACTCCCAAGGATCTTTTTCTCTTCACCCCGTAGGCGTCGTGTCCGTTTCGCTGAGAGATCCAGAGCCTCCTCCAGTTCTTTCAGCTGTTTGAGGATGCCTTTCTCTTTTTTTACAAGTTCTTCCTCTTTTTTTCGGGACCTCTCCAATTTTTGGCGGATCTCCCTTAATCGTTCTTCCTCTTTCTGGATCTGATCGGTCGAGAGGGCACTGCTATAGGCTACTGGGAGAGTGATGAATGAAAAGTGAAAAATTGCAACCACAAGCCATGTCCTGGCGACAAACCAGGGAAACCACAAGATCGGCACAGAGAAGCGGGAGAATGATTCCCCCGCCTTAGGCGGGGTCTCAATGACATCTTCTGCGGTACGCCTTAGGCGCGGTGAAATCTCGTGGTACTGTTTTTCCATTTTGATATTTTTCATCCTATTGATTTTAATGTACTCAGGGAGAGATCGTCAAGGGTTTTCTCTTGACACAATTCTTTTCTACATCGTAGATCGCACAGTTCCACCATCCACCTGGATTGTTGTTCCTGTGATGTAACTGGCTTGTTCGGATGCGAGGAAGACGACCAGATTTGCGATCTCTTCGGGTTCAGCAAATCTTCCCAGAGGAATCTCCCCTTCTCGGTGATTCATCGCCTCTTCAAAGGAGACCCCTTCCCGTTTTGCCAATTCTTCTGTCAGTTGAATCGTCCGCTCGGTGCGAGTCATCCCAGGGCAGACATTGTTGACAAGAATATTCTCCCGGGCAAGCTCGTTAGAAATGCTCTTGGCAAAGCCGATGACTCCAGCCCGCGCAGTGTTGGAGAGAATAAGGTGGTCAATGGGTTGTTTGACGGATGTGGAGGTGATATTGATAATCCGACCCCATTTCTGTTTTTTCATAAAGGGGATGACTTCTCTCGAGAAATTGACGAAGCTCAGGAGATTGAGTTCAATGGCCTTTCCCCACTCATCTGGATGTAAATCAGAAAATGTCCCTGGGGGTGGACCTCCTCCATTATTCACGAGGATGTCCACTTTCTGAAATCTCTGAATTACTTTTGAAATAAAGGATTGGATTTCGTCTACACGGGTGATATCACAGACAAAGGGCAGAACTTCGACCCCCGTTTTACTTCGTATCTCCTCTGCGGTTGTTTCAATGTCTTTCTGTGTTCTTGCACAGATCGCCAGCGAGGCTGCCTCCTCAGCAAGCCCGAAGGCGACCGCCTTTCCGATTCCACGACTTGCACCGGAAACAATGGCGACTTTCCCTTTGAGTCCGAGATCCATTCACACCCCCTCAATCATTTTGGGTTAGCCCATCCGAGTCCGTCAGGGGTTTTTCCGGGTCGGATCGTTTCAATCACTTTTCTTTTTTTCAGGTCAAGGATTGAGACTTGATCTTCCCTGCTA
>JADFOU010000358.1 GCA_022562655.1 candidate division TA06 bacterium | reverse complement strand
CTGTAGAAAACAGTCCTAAGGGAAACACTTTTTTTGCATTTGAGGTGGATGATCTGAACACAGCAAGAGAGAAGTTGGTTCAAGCCGGATGTAAAGTGACTGAGGATGTGAACCCGTCAGCAAACGAGGGGTTCATGGTTCGTGATCCATTCGGGATGAAGTTTTATCTTTCTCAGGTATAGAATTTTTCTGAGATCTTAAAAGGAGGAGAAACCGATGAATTTCCCTATTTTGACCACCATCGCCTTTCTCCCCCTTGTGGGAGCCATTCTTCTGATCTTCGTCCATAAGAGCCAGTCGACACAGATCAAATACATTGCCAATACCTTTGCCATTGGAGACTTCCTCCTCTCCCTCTACCTCATCCCTAACTTCAAGACCGATACCCATCTACTCCAGTTTGTGGAAAAGGTCCCCTGGATCCAGAGCCTCGGGGTTTCCTACCACCTGGGCATTGACGGGATCAGTTTCCTTCTGATTTTACTCACCACCCTTTTGGGGGCTATCGCCATCCTCTCTGCCTGGACTGCCATCGAGGAAAGGGTCAAGGAATTCTATATCTTCATGCTCCTCCTCCAGACCGGGATGCTGGGGGTCTTTATGGCGATGGACTTCTTCCTCTTCTATATCTTCTGGGAGGTAATGCTCATTCCCATGTATTTCTTGATCGGGGTCTGGGGAGGAGAGCGGAAACTCTACGCCGCCATCAAGTTCTTTTTGTATACCCTCTTCGGAAGTGTCCTCATGCTCCTGGGGATTCTGGCATTGTATTTCCTCAATCACAGCGCCACCGGAGTATACACCTTTGCGATTCCCGAACTCCTCAAACTGAATGTCCCCTTGAACCTCCAGTTCTGGATCTTCTTGGCCTTCTTCATCGGCTTTGCCATCAAGGTTCCGCTGTTTCCCTTCCATACCTGGCTTCCCGACGCCCATGTGGAAGCCCCCACAGCGGGAAGCATCATTCTGGCAGGGGTCTTACTGAAGATGGGGACCTACGGTTTTGTCCGCTTCAACCTTCCCCTCTTTCCTGAAGCCTCTCGAAGTTTCGTCCCCCTCATGGCTGTCCTCGCCATTATCGGGATCATTTATGGTGCCCTTGTCGCGATGGCTCAGAAGGATATGAAACGTCTCGTCGCCTACTCCAGTGTGAGTCACCTGGGGTTTGTGATGCTGGGGATATTCGCCCTGAACGTTCAGGGGATTGAGGGAGGGATCCTCCAGATGATTAACCACGGCCTCGCCACAGGGGCATTATTCTTGATGGTCGGACTCCTCTATGAGCGCCGCCACACCCGAATGATTTCCGAGTTCGGTGGTCTCTCTAAGCAGATGCCCATCTTTGCCACCTTCTTCCTCATTATTACTCTCTCCTCTATCGCACTTCCAGGGTTGAACGGTTTTGTCGGGGAGTTCCTTATCTTAGTGGGTGTCTTTAAGGCGAACATCATTTACGCCGTCTTTGCCTCGAGCGGGATCGTCTTAGGGGCGGCTTATATGCTCTGGCTTTACCAGCGGACGATGTTCGGGGGTTTAGACAATCCGAAGAATCAGGTTCTCAAGGACCTGAACCTCCGGGAGATCGCCACATTGGTCCCCATCATTATTCTCATTTTCTGGATTGGCCTCTATCCGGCTCCCTTCCTCCGCACCATGCACGCTTCTGTCAACCATCTTCTCCAGCAGATGTCCCCGGAAGAAAGGGTGGAAAGGATTGAGACTAGAGAGTATTGGGAGTCTTTGGAGTCTATAAGGTCTATAGAGTCTACAGAGTCTGTGGAGTCTATAGAAAATGGAGATTTGTTGTTGGAAGATAGAGAATAGTAATGGTCCGCCTGCCAAGCCCGTCTACACTGCCTGACCCACGGCCAGGGAGGCGGACTAATTTCCAATTTCAGATAACCGGTTTATAAAAAATGCCCATCAACCTAACCGCCATCACTCCAGAACTCTTTATCACCACGACCGCCCTCATTGTTCTTCTCGTAGATCTCTTTATTCAGAGAAAAGAGGTACTGGCGGTGATTACCCTTCTGGGTATCGCCTCCACTTTCTGGATTTCTCTTCAACTTGTAGGAGAGGAAATCACCACTTTCAACGGGATGTTCACCCTCGATCTATTCGGAATCTTCTTCAAGATGATTTTCCTCATCACAGCGGCTCTTACAGTGGGCGTCTCCGCCAAATTTCTCAAACAGGAAGGGAGACATGCTGGTGAATATTACGTTCTCATTCTCTCCTCCACCCTCGGCATGATGATCATGTCCTCAGGGACCGACTTCATCTCGATCTTCTTAGGATTGGAACTGATGGTTCTCCCCGTCTATATCCTCGCAGGTTTCGCCAAAAAGGAGGCGATGTCCAGTGAGGCGGGTTTGAAATATCTCCTTT
>JADFOU010000357.1 GCA_022562655.1 candidate division TA06 bacterium | reverse complement strand
CTCTTACCAAAGAGAGAATAAACTCGATCACTCCTTTTTAACGCTCGGTAATGGGTTAACCCGATTCGGGTCAACTATTCAACCAATCCTCTATCACAAGTCTAAATGAAAAAAGGACTTCCGTCAAGAGGAAAATCAGGGGTGTCACCATTTTTTGTCATTGAATTCTCCGGTCATCTATGATAAAGTAAGATTTTGTACCATGGACACTGTACGTTAGTCTAAAGTCTATTGTCTCTGGTCTAATGTCTAATGGAGTGCCAATGATAAAATCCGTGGGTGCGTTTGGGCTGGGGACCGCTATCAGTCGCATCTTTGGACTGGGCCGGGAGGTAGTCCTCGCCTCTCTCTTCGGGGCAGGTTTTGCAATGGATGCCTTCCGAGTCGCCTTCCTCATTCCTAACTTCCTACGGGATTTCTTTGCTGAAGGGACCATAAACGCTGCCTTTATCCCTGTGTTCGCTGAAACCCAAAAGAGTCGAGGTGTCAATGAGTCCAGGGAGTCGAAGAGTCCAAGGAATCGAAGAGTCGAGACTCAAGACTCCATAGTCTCCACAGACTCAATAACAGAAGAGGGATTCCAACTTGTAAATTGGATCCTCAATGGACTCCTGGTTCTGGTAGGAGGCATTACCCTCTTAGGCGTCCTCTTCTCCCCCCTACTCGTCCAGGGAGTCGCCCATGGATTCTCCCATGTCCCTGAAAAGATCGAACTCACCATCCGGATGACCCGGATCATGTTCCCTTACCTCCTTTTCGTCACTCTCATCGCCGTGGTGATGGGCGTTCTCAACTTCGCAGGCCGTTTCTTCTTCCCGGCCTTCTCGCCCACATTCTGGAATCTCACCATCATCCTCTCAGGCTTCCTCATCGCTCCATGGGTCGACCCTCCTATTTTGGGAATTGCCATCGGCGTCACCCTGGGAGGGTTTCTCCAACTCTTCTCTATGCTCCCCTCTCTTTACAAAAAGGGATTCCGATATCGTCCTTCTTGGAATCTCTCCCATCCTGCCGTGAAAAAGGTTCTTTTCTTAGCCCTCCCTGTTGCCCTCGGTTTTGCCGCTACCAAGATCAATCTTTTTGTCAATATCTTATTAGCCACTTTTTTAGAGGAAGGCTCGGTCTCCTATCTCTCCTATGCCTTCCGACTGATGCATCTCCCCTTGGGGGTTTTCGGAGTGGCGGTGGCAACCGTTGCCCTCCCCCTTCTCTCCAGAGAGGCAGCGAAAGATCAAATGGGAAAGGTACGAGAGACCTTTTCCCACTCCTTTCGCCTCGTCCTCTTCCTCTCCCTCCCCGCATCCATCTTCCTCTTCGTCCTCGCCACTCCTCTAATCCGCCTCCTCTTTGAAAGGGGGAGTTTCAGCCCTATCGATACCCTCAACACATCCCAAGCCTTGCAGTTTTATGCGATTGGGATTATTGGAGCGGCCTCTGCCAAGGTGGTGGCGAACACTTTCTACTCTCTGAAGGACCCCAAAACCCCCTTGAGGATCACATGGATCACCGTCTTCGCCAATCTCCTCCTGTGCCTAATCTTGATGAGGCTCCTCCAGTTCAAAGGTCTCGCCCTCGCCACCTCCCTCGCTGCCCTCCTCAACCTCTCCCTCCTCCTCATTGGACTTCGGAAGAAACTAAAACGGATTGATGGGCGGCGGATCTTCAGGACCTCTTCGAAGGTTGCTCTATCAGCCCTTCTCATGGGGATGGGGGTTTTTCTCTTCGTCCAGTGGTTCGAAGCGCGTTGGATCACCCCTTCCCTCGCCCTTCAGATCGTTGAGATCTTCTTCTCCCTTCTCCTTGCCACCTCTCTCTTTTTCCTTCTCGCCTTCTGGATGAAAGTCGAAGAGGTGATGATCTTTCTCAGTTCAATGAAAAATGCAAAATGAGCAATGCAAAATTAACATGAATAACTTTAAAATGCTAATTTTACAATGAAAAATGTAAAGCGAGAACTTGAGGCTCTCCTCTTCGCCTCAGATGAGCCCTTGAGTGTTGACCGGATGATCATTCTCCTCGAAAGGGAGAAAGGTGTGATTCGGCAGACCCTTTTAGAACTGTCAGGGGAGTATGAACGGGAAGGGCGGTCCTTTGAGATCCGAGAGGTGGCTGGAGGCTACGGGCTCTACACTCGATCTGAATTCTCAAACCTCCTATCCCTCCTTTACCGGGGTCGAAAACCATCGAGGCTCACCCAGGCAGCCCTTGAAACCCTTGCCGTCATCACCTACAAACAACCCGTCACCCAACCCGAGATCTCGGCGATTCGGGGGGTTCGACCGTAGAGAAGGAGCCGGTCGCATTCGCGTATTTCGGTGTCCTGGGCGGGCGCCCCGAGGAACTGACCTCCAGGGCACTCGATTCCCAGAACCAGAATGCCCTCCTTCGATAGGCCGGTGCTCGTCCTCA
>JADFOU010000356.1 GCA_022562655.1 candidate division TA06 bacterium | reverse complement strand
AGGCGCTCCACAGGCTTTCCTCCGAGGATATGCTGTTCTAAGATCTCTGCAATATCCGACAGCTGAACCAATTTGTACCAAATCCCATCCGGATGGACGATCACTGTAGGTCCAACAGGATGCTGATCCGTACATCCTACCTTGGTGACGAGGACCTCATCCTGAAGCCCCCTCTCCCTCACTTCCGCCCTGAACTTCCGAAGAAGCTCCAACCCCCCTTTCTCCTGACACTTTCCCTCCCCTTCCGTAGCGCAGACAAAAATATGTTTCCGATAGACTTTTCTCAAAGGAACCCTCCTTTGTGATTGAATTTTACCCTTTTCGTATCAAGATTCTCGATAAATGCAATCAGCTGAATAGTGATATACAGAAGAGCCCTATTGGGACTCCTGCATCTTCTGGATGAGACTTTCATTGTCGTTGTCGAGATTCAAGGATTTCTGCCACTCCTTTCTTGCTTCATCAGTTCTTCCTAATTCATAATAGACATCTCCTAAGTGCTCGTAGACAACGGGATCCTGTATGAGGGAAGCCGCCCTTTGCAGTTCCTTAGTCGCTTCATCCATTCGACCTAACCGATAATAGACCCATCCGAGACTGTCGATATAGTATCCATTTTCGGGATCGATCTCAATGGCCTTTAAGATAAGGGCGAGGGACTCCTCCAGTCGAATCCCTTGTTCTGCGAAGAGATAGCCGATATAGTTGTGAGCAGATCCATTCTGGGGATCCAACTGGATCACTCTCCGCATGGCTCGAATGGTATCCTTAAAACGCAACAAGCGGTCATAGGTGACACCCAGACGATACCAGATTTCCGGGTCATCTCTCCACAGGTCAATCGCCCTTCGATAAACTCTTAGGGCATTCTTGTACTCTCCTCGAGTGGAATAGACCGTTCCCAATAGAGTATAAAAGGATCTCTCTCTGGGTTGGAGACGCTCCGATTTCTTAAATATCTTTGGGACTTTTGGAGACAGTTCCTTAAAGTTTTCGGAGATCAGGGCGAGATATACCCAACCCTCCCCAAAATGGGGATCTATTTCGAGGGTTCTCTTGATCTGATTCAGAGCCTCTCTATACATCTTCTGACTGAAGAAAATTCTGCCGAGATAATAATGGCTATCCCGATCCTCCGGATCAAAAGCGGAGAGGAGGAGAAACTGGTCTCTCGCCTGTTCCAATTTTCCTTCCTGAAGGAAAAGAAGTCCTAACTTCTTCAAGAGGTTCCGATTTTTGGGATAGGATTGGAGGATTTCTTCACAGAGCTCCCTTGCTTTTTGGGGTTGATCCAATTGGATGTAAAGATCCACCATGCGCCCTTTTACTCGGACATTTCCAGGATCGAAATTGAGGACCCGTTTATAGCTTTCAAGGGCATTCTTCCCTTCTCCTCGGACCTCATACAATCTTCCAAGTGCCCAATAGGCCTGATAGAATGTGGAGTCCAACGCAATCGTCATATGAAATTCTTGATAGGCTCTCTCCCACTCTCCGATTTTTCCATAGACTGTTCCAAGGGAAAAATGAGCGAGGGGAGATTGGGGATCTGTCTCTTGAAGGTTCTTTAAAATTTCCACTGCCCTTTGATACTCTCCCTGGGTCTGATAGAGATGGGCAAGTGTGTAATGGTTTTCCACAACCTCTGGTTGGAGTTCAACAAGGGTCATGAACTCTCGGATGGCCCTCTGGATCTTCCCTTTCCGAGCATAAGCCTCTCCGAGAAATCTGTGGAAAAAGGAATTTTGAGGATCCAAACGAATTCCTTTCTTGGCCAATTGAAGGGCTTTCCCTTCCCGTTTGACCTGAGGATAGAGGCGGACAAGGGATTCAACAATCTCGGGAGAATTTTTGTCAAATCGGAGGGCCTTCTCATATTCTCCGATGGCATCTTGGATTCTCCAAAACTCCTCTGGTTCCTCAAAGCTGGGCAGATCAGCTAACTCCAAACACACCAAATTGCATTTGTTGCGGTCTAATTGACCCCTGGCTGACCTGAGTGTACTTTGCACACTCTTGAACCAGTCAAAAGGGACATGGTCTTTGATGGCCACGACTAAAGCATCATGCGCTTTACCGTCTTCGCGTAGCTCGCCTTCAACAGCTAAGTGATCAATCTGCCCCAGATCGCCATCAAGCCCAAACGCACCCGTAGCCACTTCATGAATTTGGCCAACATACCGCTGTTGAGGGTCATTTAATCGACCGTTTATGGACGGCTCCTTTAGGCCCTTAAACCAATTTACAATACCGTCCACCATCGTCTGGGTCGGCGATGCGTAAACATCAATTTGAACTATGGTCGGCCTACCAAGTCTACTCAGTTCCAACAGGATGTCTCCGCAAAGTTTGGCCCACGTTCCGCGAAGGGCTCTAACTTTGTCTGACCTATATTCGATTCGCTTGCACT
>JADFOU010000355.1 GCA_022562655.1 candidate division TA06 bacterium | reverse complement strand
CCCCTCCCAGTCCACCCTTTCTCATCCCCCACGGCAACGATGAGGATTCCGTAGATGTGGGAATTGATGCTGTATCGGAGGGGGACTGGATCTATTTGGAATGGCGGGAAAATCCAGAAGAGGATCTGGCGGGATATATCGTCTATCGGGACAGCCTTCCAAACCCCGGATTTACTCCAATCTCTTCATTGATTCAGGATACCTTTTATATGGATAAGAATCTTACCCTTGGAATTCGCTACTACTATACCGTTACAGCAGTAGACACCGCAGGGAATGAATCAAACAGGGCTGTTCTCAAAGGTGGGGATACTCTTAATTACCAACTGGCTTCCAAACCCTTCCTTCTCTCTCCCTTAGAGGGAGATTCCCTCCCTTCCAGTTCAATCATCTTCAGGTGGAATTTGGATAGTGCAAGCGATGGTTTTTTCATTGTGAAGGCATTCTCCTCCGTTGATGGTCAGCTTTTGCAGATGGGGGATGTGGAGGAATTCTTTACGCCCCAGAGTGAATATGCCGATACCCTTTTTCTCCCTCAAGGTTCCTACCGCTGGCGGGTGGATTACGGAATTACGGGTCAGAATCTCGGTTCCGAATCCCGATTGAGAGACCTCACCATCAAATGATCCTTCGGATATTGGTAATGTGTTAAATTGTTAAATTTATCCATTTAATTATTTAACGGGTTTATGAAGAATATCGTTCTCACAGGTTTCATGGGAACAGGAAAGACCTCTGTTGGG
Source organism: candidate division TA06 bacterium (assembly GCA_022562655.1). Classification (GTDB taxonomy): domain Bacteria; phylum Hydrothermota; class DG-26; order E44-bin18; family JADFOU01; genus JADFOU01. Next base: position 1,668 of record JADFOU010000355.1, on the reverse strand, counting down.
AGAGAGATCAGTCGTCTAACTGGATTTCCTTTCTTCGATACGGATTCCCTTATCGAGAAGAGGGCGAACCTCTCTATCGGAGAGATCTTCCAGCAACAGGGTGAACCCCATTTCCGCCAACTGGAGCGAGAGATCCTCCGGGAACTCTCCCCCCTCCTGGGGGTGGTCATCGCAACGGGTGGGGGTGCCCTTCTGGAACCTGAGAACCTTTCGATCGTGGATCGGAACGGGCTCATCTTTTGCCTCACCGCTGATCTCGAAACGATTCTCGAAAGGATAGGGGATTCTCCAAATCGCCCTCTACTTCCTCAAGTGAAAACACTCTACAAGGAACGAGAGCTTCTGTATCAAAAATTACCTCATCTTGTTGATACTTCCCCTTCAACACCCGAGGAGACAGCCCTCAAGATATTAGAGATCTATGAGAAGGAGTGCAAGGGGGAGAATTTGGGGAAGAGGATTTATGATGCGGATCCTGATTGATGTGAAGCCTCAACCCTATCCGGTCTATTTGGCTCGAGGGGGAATTCGAAATTCGGAATTCATCCGCTTTAGGGGGACGCAGTCCACAATCCGCACCCCGCATTCGAAGAGCGTCATTATCACGAATCGAAAAATCTTTCGCCTTTATGGCAAAAGAGTTAGCCGTTCTTTGAAGAAGAAAGGTTTTCAGGTAGAGGTTCTTCTCATTCCGGATGGAGAGCGATTTAAGAATCAGAAGACCGTCACCTCTCTCTACACCCGACTCCTCTCCTTGAAGGTAGATCGTCAAACTCCGATCATTGCCTTGGGCGGGGGCGTGGTAGGGGATATTACAGGATTTGTCACAGCAACCTATATGCGTGGGGTCCCCCTCATTCACATCCCCACCACGCTTATCGCCCAGATTGACAGTTCCATTGGAGGAAAAACGGGGATCAACCTCCCCCAGGGGAAAAATCTTGTAGGGTCTTTTTATCACCCCTCGGGGATATTTGTAGATCCCGACCTCCTGAAGACCCTTTCGAAAAGAGCTTTCATCAGTGGTCTGGCAGAAGTGGTAAAATATGGCTGTATTGCCTCTCCCGGGCTCTTTCAGTACTTGGAGAGAAATGTAGAGGGGATTCTCAAGAGAAAGCCGAAGGTTTTGGAAAGAATCATCCTTGAGTCTATTCAGATCAAAGGAAGAATTGTTGCGAAGGATCCTACTGAGAGAAATTTAAGGCGGATTCTCAATTTTGGACATACCATCGGTCATGGACTCGAGACCCTCTCTGGGTATCGAAGATTCAGTCACGGAGAGGCTGTCGCTATTGGAATGACATGGGCTTCCCAAATCGCCGTGAGACTGGGGTACTGTACCACCCGAACAGAAAATCGGATAGTCTCCCTCCTAAGAAGCCTGGGACTCCCTACGATTCTCGACTCCCGACTCACGAGACTTGATCTCCGCCGCCTCTGGCAAATATTGGAGCATGATAAGAAAGTACGTGGAGGGAGGGTTCATTTTGTCCTCCCCAAAAGAATTGGTCAAGTTTTTATCACTGATCAGATTGACCGGAAGACGTTCATTAAAGCACTCAAGTTAGAAGCTGAAAGCTGAAAGGAAATTGAATTTAAAACAAAAAGAGAGAAAATTTCAGTTCAAAGAGTTGACAGTTTGGCAACGATCGGTTGATTTTGCTGACA
>JADFOU010000354.1 GCA_022562655.1 candidate division TA06 bacterium | reverse complement strand
CCTGCACTTGGGTTTGGTCCGCCTTAGGCGGACAACGGAGATCCGACTTCCTGGCCGAGGGTTGGGAGGGATAGAAGGGCTCGGCAGGCGGATTCGGTAACTGGTTAAACCCTGAGTCCTGAAACAAGTTCAGGATCGTCAGGACAGGTTCGACCCTGTAACCAACTAAGCGTTACCCTTTTTCTTTCTTCTGTTCTCTCTTTCGGACGATCACTTCATCCACAATTCCATATTCCTTGGACTCCTCAGCAGACATCCAGTAGTTCCGGTCCGTATCCTTGGCAATCTTCTCTTCAGCTTGAGTGGTGTGGAGGGCAAGGATCTTGTTGAGTTGTTCACGCATACCAACAATTTCCTTGGCGTGGATCTCAATGTCCACTGCTTGTCCGGAGATCCCTCCCATAGGTTGGTGGATTAAGATCCTCGAATGGGGGAGGGCAAATCGCTTCCCCGGGGTTCCCGCCGAAAGGAGGACAGCCGCCATACTGGCAGCCAGTCCCATGCAGATTGTGGAGACATCCGGCTTGATATACTGAATCGTATCATAGATTGCCAAACCGGTAGTGATCATTCCTCCCGCAGAGTTGATATAAAGATAGATTTCCTTATCCGGGTCGTCCGCTTCTAAGAAGAGCATCTGGGCGATTACGAGATTGGCGACCGTATCATCAACCATGTTGCCTAAAAAGATGATTCTGTCCTTCAGGAGTCGAGAAAAAATGTCATATGCCCTCTCTCCTCGACCTGTCTGTTCTACTACGATAGGAACCATGATTTTGGTTAAATGGTAACGGGTGACTGGTTAAACCTGTCCCTGAACTTGTTTCAGGGTCAGGATTTAACTATTTAACGATTGAACCATCTCTTCCAAAAGCCCGAATCGGGCAATTCAAAGTTCAAAATTTCTCACGCATAGTCGCAGAGATTTCCTTAAATTTTTATCTTTATCCATTCAGTTCTCTCATTCAGATTTTTCTCTGCGTCCTCCCCGAACCGGGAGTCCCTTGCGTCTCTGCGGTGCACTTTTTTAAATTTTGAATTTTTTCCATTTCCCCCAAAACGAATCTTTCTCCTTATCCACGAGAGCCTCATCCAAGAGGAAATGAAGGGTCTTCTCCCTTCGCAAAGTTGCCCGAAGTCTCCTCTTCTCCTCTTCACCTGCCTCCGGTCTGCCTAAAGCGGATTGAACCTCCTTCTCGGTCACCTCAATCCCTTCTTTCTCGGCAACCTGATTGAGAAGGATGGTTCGTTTTGCTTGGAAGAGGGCGAGATCTCGGTTCTCTACCCCTTCTAAAACGGAAACCGGCACTTCAAAGGGGGTTCTCCGGATCAACTCCTCTATCAATTCCCGTTCCAGTTCCACCCTCACCCTCTCCTCTTCTTCCACCTCCAAATCCTTTTCGATCTTTTCATTGAGGTCCTTCAAGTCTCTTGCCCCGAGGTCTTTAGCGAGCTCTTCGTCTTCTTCAGGGAGTTCTCTCTCCTTCACTTCTTTCACGGTCACCTGAAAGACTTCTCCCCCTTCTCCCCGAATCTCCCTCGTCTCCTTTGGCCTGGCCCCGAGGAGGTCCTCAAAAAACTTCTCCCCCTTTTTCAGGGTGAGGGCAAAATTGGTGGTTCTCCCGCTCTTGGATCTGGCTTGGGGATCACGTCCGCCTGTGTCGGTTTCGACTCGACCCTCCTCCTCAACGGGCTTATAATCTAAGATGAGGTAATCCCCTTCTCTCGCTTCCCGTTGGACAGTCTTAAAGACCGCGTTCAACTCCCTCAATTTGAAAAGCCTCTCCTCCACTTCCTTCGTACCGATTTTCTTTCTCCGTTTCACAAGGGGGATCCCTTTGTAATTCTCTACTGGAGGAGTCGGCAGAATCTCAAAGGTCGCCTTAAACCCGAATTCGGGCGGTTGATAGTCAACCTTTTCAATGGTGGCTTGGGTTATGGGGATTAGGCCTTTCTTTTGGAGAGCCTCCCGATAGATTTTGGGAATGGAGCTTTCAATCGCCTCTTTCTGAATGGTCCCCCAGTATTTCTTTTTAACAATCTGCAGTGGGGCCTTCCCCTTTCTGAAACCCGGGAAGGTCACCTGGGATCGATAGGAATTGAGGAGTCTCTCCATCTCCCCCTCTACTATGGAAGAAGGGGCATTGATCTCCAAGATCCTCTTGCAACCCTCCTCTTCCCTTACTACAATATCCATCAGTATAGACTTTGGACTTTAGACATTGGACTCTAGACTTTAGTCAAAAGTCTATGGTCTAACGTCTGCCTCATTTGTGCGAGAGGGGGGATTTGAACCCCCACCCCATAAGGGACTGGATCCTAAATCCAGCGCGTCTGCCAATTCCGCCACCCTCGCAGGAATTGGATTTCTCAACACTGGTATCTTATAATATACCTATTTAGAATGAAAATGT
>JADFOU010000036.1 GCA_022562655.1 candidate division TA06 bacterium | reverse complement strand
TCGATATTCTCGATTTCATTGTATGTGGGTATGATGACGAGGACCTTCATATTAAGATAATTTCCAAGCCCTGTCCCGAGTCAGTGAGATTGATTCCCCCGCCTCAAGCGGGGTCGCAATGACTGGCGAGGGAATCAAATTCTCCTACACTGGGGTTTGGTCCGCCTTAGGCGGACAACGGAGATCCCTGGCCTGGCGCCAGGACAGGCTTCGATTCCAAACGAATCACGAGCACCAAAAACCAAATTTCAAACAAACTAAATGTTATTCATTTTGAATATTTGATTTTTGATCCGCCTTGGTCGGATTGGAATTTGGGTTTTGGGATTTGAATTTATGTCACGGTCTTCTTTAATTCACTCAACGTATTCAACGCCTCGAGAGGAGTTAGTTTATTGATATCGAGGTCTTTTAATCTCTTCACAATAGGATGGTCCACAGGGACGAAGAAGGTCAGCTGATCGTAGGAGGAGGATTGGGGATGGTTTTCTCCTCGTGCGATGCGAGGGGCGAGGGGTTCCGATTCTAAATTCTTCAAAATCTCTTTGGCACGAACCACCACCTCTTTCGGAAGACCTGCAAGTCTTCCTACTTCAATCCCATAACTCCGGTCGGATCCACCGGGAAGGACCTTTCGAAGAAAGTGGATCTCCCCTTCCCTCTCCTTTACAGCAACATTGTAGTTCTTCACCCTTGTAAGGAGGCTCTCCAGGGCTGTCAATTCGTGGAAGTGAGTGGCAAAAAGGGTCTTTGCGGCAACCTTGGGATTGGCATGGAGATATTCCACTACCGCCCATGCGATCGAGAGGCCATCAAAGGTGGCTGTCCCTCTTCCTATCTCATCTAAAAGGAGGAGGCTTTTGGAAGTGGCATTGTGGAGGATATTGGCGATCTCAATCATCTCTGCCAGAAAGGTAGAGATCCCTTTGGAGAGGTCATCGGAGGCTCCAACCCGGGTGAAGATTCGGTCTACAAGGCCGATCCTCGCTTTCTTGGCAGGGACAAAACCGCCCATCTGAGCCATAATGACGAGGAGGCCAACCTGACGTAAAAAAGTGGACTTCCCGGACATGTTGGGTCCAGTGATGAGAAGAATCTGGTCTGTGGTGTTGGTGAGATAAGCATCGTTGGGTACGAAGCCCTCTTGAGCCGATTCGGCTACCACAGGGTGGCAACCATCTTCAACCTGGATTTCATCTCCATCGTTCACTTGGGGGCGGACATATCCTTTTGTCAAGGCCACCGTGGCCAAGGAAGCCAGACCATCCAGTTCCGCAAGGGCTCGGGTTGTCTCTTGAATTCTGGGGGTCTCCTTTGCAATGGAATCCCGGGTCTCAATGAAGATCTCGTATTCCAAGGCTTTCATCCTCTCCTCTGCCCCTAAAACCTTCGCCTCATAATCCTGAAGTTCCTTGGTCACATACCTCTCTCCATTCACCAGGGTCTGCTTTCGGATATAGTTCGGTGGAACCCTTTTCAAGTTTGGCTTTGTCACTTCTATATAATACCCGAAGATATTATTGAATCCTACCTTGAGAGAGGAAATCCCTGTCCTCTTTCGCTCGATCTCCTCAAGGCGTGCAATCCAGTCCTTTCCCCGAAAAGCCATCTCTCGAAGTTCATCTAATTGAGGGTGGAAGCCTTCCCGAATAGTTCCTCCCTCTGTAATGGAGAGAGGAGGATCTTCTACAATCCGCTCCTCGATTAATTGAACCAGGGGTTGAAATTCGCCAATCTTCTGGATCGAACTTCGAAGGATTGTCGATTCGGGTTGTCCGATCTGGGTTAATTGAGGGAGCCTCTTAAGAGAGTTCTTCAGGGCGATGAGGTCCCTTCCATTTCCCTTTCCACAGGCGATTCTTCCGTTGGTCCGTTCCAGATCGGAGAGTTTTCCCAGGATACGCCTCAGATCTTCCCGTAGAAATGTGGAAAGGAAGAGTTCCTCTACCCCATCTTGGCGACTCTGGATTTTTGCAAGGTCCAAAAGAGGAGAGAGGACCCATTGGCGAAGGAGTCGTTTCCCCATGGGGGTTCTAGTCTCATCCAGAACGCCCAAGAGGGTTCCTTTTCCTCCCCCCTTCTTCTCCTCTCCACTCTTTTCTACAAGCTCTAAATTCCTTCGGGTCATCTCATCGAGGATCATATAATCGGAGGGAAAGTAGGGGATCAACTTCTGAATGTGTTCGATTCGGGTATTCTGAGTTTCTTCTAAATAAGCCAGAACTGCCCCTGCTGCAGAAATTCCCACCCTCATCCCATCACATCCAAATCCAGAAAGTGAAGCAACCTGGAAATGGTTGAGAAGTCTTTCATGAGCGAGATCATAAGTAAAGTGGTGCTCCTCTCGAACCGTAATATTGGGGTTTACTTGGGCTAATTGTTCTTGAAGGGAAGGAGAATCGGAGAGCAGGGAAGCCGCGAGGAGAATCTCGGTAGGTTCAATCCGATAGAGTTCCTCCGTGAGATCCCCTTTTTCCACTTCGGTCACAGAGAATTCTCCCGTGGAGAGATCGGATCGAGCGATGCCAAAGCGATCCCCTTCTCGAGCGAGACCTACCAAAAAGTTGTTCCTCCCCTCTTCAAGGAGTGCAGGAATTGTTACCGTACCCGGTGTAATCACCTCTCTCACCTCCCGCTTGACGATACGCTTCGCCCCTTGTGCCAGTCTGGGATCTTCCACCTGATCGCAAAGGGCTACCTTGTAACCGGATCGGAGGAGTTTTATCGCATACCCCTCAACAGCTTGATGGGGAACCCCTGCGAGGGGAATCCGATTATCCTTTCCGTGGGGCCGGGAGGTGAGGGCGATGCCCAAAACCTCTGAGCAGATTCGGGCGTCCTCGTAAAAGGTCTCATAAAAATCGCCAATCCGAAAGAAGAGGATGGTCCCCTGGTGTTCCTTTTTGATCCGATGGTATTGTTGGAGGAGGGGGGTGAGTTTAGGCATCGGAAATTCGAGAAGAGTCGGGAGAAATTAGAAAATGGTAATAGAGAATGGAAATTGGAAAATAGAAAAAACCGAATCGAAGATCTCCGCTGCTTCCGCCTCCCTGGCTGTGGGTTGGGTAGGGAGTTCGGGCTCGGCAGGCGGACCAACCCCCCTCGCCCCGCCACAGGCGGGGCAAGTAGGAGAATTTCTAATCTCTGATTTCAATAACCAATTTCCAATTTCTAAATACGAATTTCTAATCTGTTTTCACGACCCAGGCGGGGAGGTCTTCCTTCTCTTTCAGGACCTCTCCAAATTGGAAGGCCTTTTCCCTTGAGGAGAAGGTGCCGACTCGAACTCGGTGGAAGGTTTTCCCCTCAATGAAGGCATGGGTGATGATAACGGAATAGCCTTTCTGGATAAGGCGTTCTCGAAGTCTGTGGGCATCCAGAACATTTTCAAAGGAACCGACCTGGACAGTATATGCGTCAGACGAACGTTCTTGAGTTGATTTTGGTGATTGTGGATTGGTCATGGGGACTTCATCCTCCAAACCTCTTAAACTGTTTACCAACTCTTGAGCTTTGTCCAGTCGGTTACTCTTAGGATATTTTAAGAGAAGCGTCTTAAAGGTTTTCTTTGTCTTTGAGAAATTTCCCAGTGCAAAGTGATATTGCCCGATTTTGAAGAGGGCATCGTCTGCCACATCGCTCTGGGGAAAACGAGAAAACACCTCCTGATAAGTCGAATACGCCCTTTCAGGGTCTCTCATCAAGCGACCCAAAGTGTAGAGGGCTTCAGGGTTCAGAGGACTTTTAGGATGTCGAGCGATGAAAACCTGGAGGGCTATCTTGGCTTCTCCGAATTGGTGTTTTTCAAAAAGTTTCATGGCAGTCTTGAACTCATTCTTAGCACTTCCTGGAGAGAGGAGAAGAAGAAAGAGAAGAGAGAAATGAAACCTCTTCCCTGCCCGAATCGGGCGTGGTGGGGGGACCTTCGAAAAGTATTTTTGATCTTTCATTTTTCACTTTGCAATTCTACCAGGGAGGGGGGAAGAAAAGTTTTCCATTCAAAACACTTGGGACATCGCCAGTGATAGTCGGAGGATTGGAAGCCACAACGGGAGCAGGAATAGACCTCATTTTCAGCACTCATGAGTTCAGATAGAGCCCTGGTGTGATCACGGGCTTCTTCAATGTTCTTTCGATTGAGGGAGATCTCTAAAAGCCCTCGTCGAGCTTGAGAGGAATTGGGTCGCAATTCCAGGATTCGTTCATAGAGCTTCTGGGCTTCCCCATCTCTTCCCTTCTTTAGATAAAGTTTGGCAAGGGCAAAAAGGGTTCGGGAGTCTTCAGGGTTCCGCTCTATCAAATCCTCATAGATCTCCTCCAACTCGCTAAATCGTCCCTGGGCAAAATATGCTTTTTCTAAACGTAGGAAGACAAGGGGGGCAAAGAAAGGGGTATCCTTGATGATCCGTTTCCAGTAGTCTATTGCTTCTCCGACTCTATTCGAAGAGTAGACAAGATCTCCTAAATAGAGGAGAGCCGGGACACAGGTGCCGTCATGTTTGAGGGCCTGATTGAGGGCATCTTGAGCTTCTCGCTTTTTTCCTTCTTTGAGTAGGATCTCACCGATGTAAGAACGATAGAGGGCCAAAAGTGAAGAGTCAAAAGGTGTCTTTCTTTTCAGCATCTCTTGTTGGAGAGTATAGGATTCCTTCCAGAGATTCTGTTTTTCATAGAGAGAGAGAAGGGACTCCTTCGCCCGGAAATCTTTTGAGTTCTTCGCAACCCATTTTTTTAGAACAGAAATCGCCTTGCGGGGTTCTTTGAGTTTGAGATAGTCCTTCGCCAGGTTTCGGGCAATGGCCCCCCTCTCCTCTTGGGAAAGACCCGGCCTCGCCATCAGGGAGAGGTGGAGATGGAGGGCTCGACTGCTCTGTCCATCTCTTCTTAGAAGATCCCCCAGTCGGATATAGGCATCCACATTATGGGTATCCTGGGATACCGCAAGTTTAAATTTTTCAATCGCCTTCTCCTTCTCTCCATCCAAGAGGGACTTCAACCCATCCACATAGGCTCTCCCTACCTCTTCTTTGTTTCGAGCCCTCCTTTGCATTAGAAAGAAGAGGACGAAGAGAGCCAGAACGAAAAGTATGAGAGGGATCCAGTAAATCATTGAAGATTGGTTGTTGGAAAGTGGAGATTCGTAATGGAAATTAGAGATGGGTTATTAGGAACCCTTCAATCATTTTCGATTTGCCAATTTCCATAACTATTTTCTAATTTCCGATAACGAATTTCTAATCTTTGGGTGTTTCTGATCCGGCTTCATCTGTCAGGGGAAAATTCTGAAGGGCTTTCACTTCTTCCTTGAGGCGTTTGATCTCTTTTTTCTGATGCCAGAGCCTCTTCCGGAGGAGAATTTCATTCACGGCATAGATGAAAATGGCCGTGACCATTCCAAAGGCGATGGATTCAATCAAGACCAAAATAAGAGGGAGATCTGAGAACTCCCAGATCAAGAGTTGAAGAGTCACACGTTCCGTGCTGTTCTGCATTCCCACCCCGATGGCAAAGAGGACCACAGCGGCAATTATGATGGGCATGAAAAATCGAAAAATAGAATTCATTTCATTGAACCTCCTCAAGAATAATAATTGGTTAAATATATTATCAACACACATCTGTCCATTGTTGTCTGTGTAGGGGCGAATACGCCTTAGGCGGATGTTCGCCCTGCTACCCGATTCGGGTAAGGGGGTTGGGCAGACAGGGTGCCTTAGGCGCCACCCCTATCCGCCTGAGGCGGATCAAATTCCCCTCTCCGCAAAAAGGCGGGTTTGTCGGTGTTTTCACCTTAAAGCGGATTCAACCCCTCCCCAATCAATATTGTCAAATGTGGTTTGAATGTACAGTTAAATCTATAAATGGTTTAATTTAACCAATTACTCGCCGTTATTTTAACCATTTTTGGCCCGTTTTGTCAAGGAGAAAGCGAGATAGTCCTGAAGGGGCTGGATGTGTCCACTTGCCGGCCCCGAACTCCTCACCTGATTCGCCTCAGGTGGAACCCGGGAGTCGGATTCTTTCCGTAAGGACTCAATGGCGTGAACGAGAGCGGTGGCACCGGAGATCGTTGTGATGCAGGGGATCCGGTATTGAAGAGCAGCTTTTCGAATCACTGAATCATCCACCCTCGAACGGCGTCCCAGTGGGGTGTTAATAATGATCTGAATCTTTCCCTCTCGAATCAAATCCACCACATTAGCTCCGCCTGAGGCGGACTCCCCTACCTTGGGAACCGATTGGACAGTGATTCCATTCATCAAAAGAATACGAGCTGTCCCCCGGGTCGCCGAGATCTGGAACCCTGTACTTTCCATCCTCTTTGCAATTGAGAGAATCGAACGCTTATCCTGGTCGTTGACACTGATAAAGACGGTTCCTGACAGGGGAAGGGGTTCTTCGGTCGCCAGATGGGCTTTGGCAAAGGCAAGACCATAGGTCAGGTCAATCCCCATCACTTCTCCAGTGGAACGCATCTCAGGACCCAGAACGGAATCCACTCCAGGGAGACGGTTAAACGGGAAAACGGGTTTCTTCACAGTCACATACCCTCTCCTTTCATCTCCTGTCCAGATGGGGTCAGAAAGGGAGATCAAATCCCTCAATTTCCGTCCCACCATGACCTTTGCGGCTATCTTGGCAAGGGGAATCCCAATGGTTTTGGAGACGAAGGGGATGGTTCGGGAAGCTCGGGGGTTCACCTCCAGGATGTAGACAATCTCATTTTTGACGGCAACCTGGAGGTTGAAAAGCCCCTGAATATGCAGAGCCTTTGCGAGAGAATGGGTTATTTTCCGGATTTCCTCTTTGAGGGACTCACTGAGGGAGTAAGAGGGGATGACACAGGTCGAGTCTCCGGAGTGGATTCCAGCTTCTTCAATATGCTCCATAACAGCCCCGATCAAGACCGTCTCTCCATCCGAAACCCCATCTATATCGATCTCAATGGCATCTTCTAAGAATTTCTCGATGAGAATGGGACTTCCTGGATAAGCCTGGAGGGCATTCGTCACATATTCCTCAAGTTGGTATTGATCATAGACGATCTCCATTGCCTGACCGCCCAAGACATAGGAAGGGCGGAGGATCAGGGGAAACCCGATTCTCTTCGCCGCCTGAATGGTTTCCCCTATTGAAAGGGAGGTATCGCTCTCCGGCTGGTTTAAACGCAATTCTTTTATGAGTTCTTTAAAGGCCTTCCGATCTTCTGCACGATGGATCTCTTCGGGGGGTGTCCCTAAGATTCTGATTCCTGCTCTTTTTAAAGGGAGGGCAAGTCTCAAGGGGGTCTCCCCACCAAACTGGAGAATCACACCTTCTGGCTTCTCTTTTTCAAGGATATTGAGTACATCCTCGTAGGTGATGGGATCGAAGTAAAGACGGGTGGAGATATCATAGTCGGTGGAGACCGTTTCCGGGTTGGAATTGATCATCACTGTCTCATACCCTTCTTCTTGAAGGGCGAGGGAGGCATGGACGCAACAGTAGTCGAACTCGAGTCCCTGACCGATTCGATTGGGACCACTGCCGAGGATGACGACACTCTTCCCTGGAGAGGGTTGAAATTCATCTTCGCTCTCGTAGGTTGTGTAATAATAGGGGGTAAAGGCTTCAAACTCCGCTGCACAGGTATCCACGGCTTTAATGGTGGGAAGAATGGACTCCTTCACTCTTCTGTCTCGAATCTTACCCTCCTCCGTTTTGAGGATCTGAGAGATCTCTTGATCGGAGAAACCCCACCGTTTTGCTTCTTGGAGAAGAGTTCTATCTTTTTTCAAGGCTTCTTTCAGGGAAGCGATCTCCTGAATTTGACGAAGAAACCATGGATGGATCTGGGTCAATGCATGAACCTCCTGGATCTCGATCCCCTGGGAGAAGGCTTCTCGAATCCAGTGCATTCTTTCCGAATTTGGAGTCCTTAATCTCTCTTGTATGCTTTTCATCTTCTCAATTTTCAGTTGACCGTTCTCGATCTCCAAGGATCGGAACCCCTTCTGAAGGGCCTCTTTGAAAGTTCTGCCAATTGCCATCACCTCTCCAACAGATTTCATCTGGGAGGTGAGTTGGAACTCGGCTTTCGGAAATTTATCGAATGGCCAGCGGGGGATCTTTACCACACAATAGTCAAGGGTAGGCTCAAAAGAGGCTGGGGTCTTCCGGGTGATGTCATTGGGGATTTCATCCAGGGTATACCCAATGGCCAGTTTTGCTGCAATCTTGGCGATGGGAAAGCCCGTGGCTTTTGAGGCGAGGGCTGAACTCCGGGAGACCCTGGGGTTCATCTCAATCACCAACCGTTGGCGGGTCTCCGGATGAACGGCAAACTGGATATTGGACCCCCCTGTATCCACACCAATCTCCCGGATCACTTCAATCGCCGAATCCCTCATCTCCTGATACTCCTTGTCAGAGAGGGTCTGCTGAGGGGCAACTGTGATGGAGTCTCCTGTATGGATTCCCATGGGGTCTATATTCTCGATAGAGCAGATGATGATCACATTGTCTATTCGATCCCGCATCACTTCTAATTCAAACTCCTGCCACCCCTTTAAAAATTCTTCTATGAGAATTCGGGAAGTCGGGCTTGACTGGAGAGCTCTGGAGGCAACTGCCTCGAACTTCGTCCGGTCCTCACAGATTCCACTTCCCTTCCCTCCAAGGGCAAAGGAGGGGCGAATAATGAGGGGCATCTCCATCTCGCGAGCGATCGCGTGGGCTTCGGCAAGGGTGTGGGCACAACCACTCTTGGGAACCTCCTGCCCAATCCTCATCATAGATTGTTTAAAGAGCTCCCGATCTTCCGCCTTCCGGATCGCTTCTCGATTGGCGCCAATCAATTCTACACCAAATTCTTCCAATACCCCTCTCTCATCCAGGACAACGGCGATATTCAACCCGGTCTGTCCACCGAGGGTAGGCAGGAGTCCATCCGGTCTTTCCCTCTCAATGATCTTTTCACAGATCTCCGGGGTGAGAGGTTCGATATAAGTCCGATCTGCCATTTCAGGATCGGTCATAATGGTAGCAGGGTTGGAATTGACGAGGACAACCCGAACCCCCTCTTCTTTCAAGGCTTTGCATGCCTGTGTCCCTGCATAATCGAACTCACAGGCTTGGCCGATCACAATGGGCCCTGAGCCGATGATCATGATCGTTTCTAAGTCTTCTCTCTTCGGCATCCTACTCCTTTCTCAAATTCTCTCCTATAATTGAACTCAAGGTTCCTGACTTCAATCGCCTAACTACTTTCTGCTGCCAACTGCAGCTGCTACCAATAGACAACCGAGACGGTTGTCCTACTCCTGCCAACTGCAACTGCCTACTGCCTGCTGACTTTCCTCCATCATCTCTCTGAATCTCTCAAAGAGGACCTGAGCATCATGGGGTCCTGGAGAAGCTTCCGGATGGTACTGAACAGAGAAGAGGGGGAGGGTTCGATGTTCCATCCCTTCCACCGTCCTATCGTTCAGATTCCGATGGGTGACAAGAATTTCCTTCCCCAGTGAATCTTCGTCCACTGCATAGCAGTGATTCTGGGTGGTAATCTGGATTTCTCCCGTCAAGAGGTTCTTTACCGGATGATTCCCTCCGTGATGCCCAAATTTGAGTTTATAAGTCTTTCCCCCTAAAGCCAGAGCAATCAACTGATGACCCAGGCAGATGCCGAAGATGGGTTTCTTACCCACAAGTTTGCGGACGTTTTGAATTGCATATTCAACTCCGTTAGGATCACCCGGACCGTTGGAGAGGACAATTCCATCCGGCTTTAAGGCCAAGACTTCTTCTGCTGAAGTCATTGCAGGAACGATAGTTAAATTAGAAAACTTAGAGAGATTTCTTAAGATATGTGTCTTGACCCCGAAGTCATAAACGACTACATGTTTTTTCAGTTTTATAGTAGGGGTCCCGCCACGGCGGGATGTCTGCCCGCCTGATGGCCATGGATATGCCCTTTCGCTGGTCACCTCTTTGACCAGATCTCGACCATTCAGTCCGGGGAATTCTTTTGCCTTCATCTGGAGGCTCTGGGTTTCAAAGTCGGTGGTTGAAAGGGCCCCTTTTAGAGAGCCATAATGGCGGATATGCCTCACAAGGGCCCGAGTATCGATCCCTTCAATCCCCACGACCCCGTGTTTTTGCAGAAAGGCTTGAAGGGAGGAATCCGAGGTAGGGGAAGGGGAGTATTCCCGGACGCAAAACCCTTCTACAAAGGGTCTATTCGACTCATAATCCTTGTGATGGACCCCGTAATTTCCCATCTGGGGATAGGTCATCACAACGATTTGCCCTTTATAGGAGGGGTCCGTCAGGATTTCCTGGTAGCCCGTCATAGACGTATTAAAGACAACCTCCCCCACGCTCTCTCCCGGGGAACCAAATGAACGCCCCCGAAAGGTCTTTCCATCTTCAAGGACAAGAATTGCCTTTGGGGCAGAAAAAAACCTCTCCACCTGGGGTGAAAAGGTCATTTGATTCTCCATCACTTTCTCCTTCCTAGCCTCACAGGACCAGATTTAAAGGAAAAGGCTTTTTCTATTCTTCGATAGTACTATCTTAAAAGATTCATCTGAATTTGTCAAGATCTTTTTTCAATCCAACAGGATTATTCTTACAGATCTCCTGTGTAGTGGCGAACCTGCGTGTTCGCCCGTTTCCCTCATCCATCCTTTGCCCATCAGTATTTTCAGGAAAAAAGAAACGTCGTTGAAATCCTGTGAATACGTTGCCGCCTCCAACCTCGGTGCAATCAAGGTGAATGTTTCACCCAATCGGTTCTGCCCCCGCAGCGCCTCAAGCAATAGGCGCTCCGCACGTTCAGTTATGGTCGGAAGGGAGCGGGCGGACACCTGCTGCAATACCTCGCGCGTGATCATGGGAACCGTGTCGTCCCTATTTTGGTCACGCACCCAGCCTGAAACCTTAGCCCGAACGTCTGGGCCGACCCCTCGCCCCAACAGTGTGCCAGCAGTTCCAGACAACTTGAACTCGCCGCAGCGTGGGCAGAGCAGATCCATATGCGAGAAGGTACGAAGGCTGCGCTCGTGTCCGAACTCGCGCCGGTGGCATCCAAGTTCCTGTTTGTGTTCGAAACTGAGCTGATGGGAAGAGAATGGAACGGCCAAATGGCTACAGAGGCACCGAAGCTCTCTTAATCTCGTCCAGAAACCCGTGAAGCGGCGCATTTCCCGCCCGTGCCGCGGTGAGTGTTTGAACTTCACCTGCGAGCTTAAGGACGTACCCGGTCGCGAGATAAGGACTGTCGCGCTCACGACAGTGCGCCTTCCGGTGGCCAGGCCAGGCCGTGTGGCAGTGCAGTGCGGCACACCACGGGCACCACACCCACCATGACTTGCGACAGGCATAGGCCGGCAGCACCGGCGGCTCCTTCGGTTTTTTCGGCATTGGGTCCCCCTCAATCCGCCGCAGTTGGTTCCGACGTGGACGACACGATCCGAGCTTCAATCCAGGCCAAAAGGTCCGCTCGCCGATATCGTATCGCCCTCGCCGATATGCGCACGAAACGCGGCCCATCGCCGCGTAGGCGCCAACTGTCCAACGTCCGGCGGTCGAGACCCAGCAAATAGGCGACTTCCAACGGGAACAGGAGCGCGTTGGGATCGCTCGGGATGGGGCGGCCAGCCGGTTGATCGAGCACCGCCACGGTGTTTATCATCTCGGTTTGCATGGAAACGGTCCTTGTCGTGAATCGACAGGACCACATTCAAGCAGGCGTTTTGGCCAGTGACCTAAATTGCAAATTTGCACGCAATTTTGCGATCCAATCCGACAGGTCGGACGGGTAACTTATTCATCCAGCCGCGCGTCAACACCTTTTCCAATTAACCACACGTCAATATCTTTGCCGGCATGTCTTATAAACGAGTGGTAACTACACCCTGGCGGTATTTCCCCAAATCCAAACAAATGCTTAAGAACTAAGTTATGT
>JADFOU010000035.1 GCA_022562655.1 candidate division TA06 bacterium | reverse complement strand
CCACCACCACCTGATTGTAGGTCGGTATCTTATTTTTGTTCTCCTCAAAATATTTAACCGCTGCGAATACAATATCCGAAAACCCGTAATGTCCATAGTAATCTTTACGCTTCCTATAGAACTCTATGTGCGCATTATTATCATCTCGATTGTTGAATAAATCATCGAAATCAATATCCGCGTGTAGTAGGATTTTAGCATCATCCTTGATGACTTGGGTAAGCTTGTGATATATCTTGATATTCTCCTTCTTGGCATTTTTCATTACGCCACGAGCAAAACCATGCAAGGTTTTCACGTCTGAAATCCCACAGAGTTCAAGAGATAGATCATCAACAAGAGCGTTTAGAAAGGAAAGTGTAAGGGTGTTTTTCTTCCCATCCAGAATCTTTTTGAATAAATGTGTCTTACCCGTTCCTGGTCCTGCAACGACTATATTTTTGGTTGATGATGAGTTCAGAATAGCATCTACGTAATCTTGTCTTTTGCGTTTTGTGGATGCGTGCTTGTCTTCTTCGACGATCTTATTCGAAATTGTTTCTTTAGCCTCGATATTCATGAATTCCTTTTCTATGTACACACGGATACTGGTGTAGCGCAAACTTGACACCAAGAAGGTCTAAAATCTCTTATCCTGGAAATTCTCCACATACTCACACCATAACCTCTTACCACACCGCAACTTGACTTAATTTCACTTAATTTCCACTACCCCCAGATAGGCAAATATTACCCCTGAAGGCACATATTAGTGCTTATTATACCTGTAGTTATATTAAAAACTAGGAGTATTATTATGAGTATTATCACTGAAATCTACTCAAAGTAGTCATCCCTGGGATCCAGGTTTTAAACAGGAGGCTATATTGGCTGGTAGAATTCAGGGGTAAAGTCGCCGAAAAGGAAAAGACCGGTTATGAAAGGAGTTTATAATCGGCCTCGACTTATTCTCTATGCCCCATAAATGGCATCGTCTTGAACTGCATAAATATGGAAATTCTATTATCATTTTAAGATATAAACTTTCAAGGAGTTATGTCGATTTCAGTGGAGAAATTTGGCTTGATTCATTAAGTCTTGACATCCATTATGGAAGCGGGTATATTTCTTTTTACGAGGAGTGACTCCAACAAAACGAACAACAAACGAATTGCCCCCTATTCCTACAGATAAAAAAAAGGGATTTTTTATGAAATGCTTAATCTGTCAGTTTGGGGTTGTTTCAGATATTGAAAAGCAGAAGCAGAGGGTGCAGGCTATTATGGAGCGTTTCGTAAAAGACAAGTCAGATATTATCCTCTTTCCGGAGTTATTTCTGACTGGATACTATTTCGATCAAAATACCATTTATGAAAAATTTCAAGCCCAGGAAGGCATTTTCTTTTTAGGAGAGATGGCTGAAAGGCATGATTGTTACGTACTGGGAGGAATCATCACAAAAAAAGGAGAAAAGTTCTATAATTCCGCTGTTGTTGTATCCCCCAAGGCGGAGGTCATCCTCAACTACAGAAAGGTCCATTTATATAAGGAGTTCAATGAAAAGCAGTTATTTCAGGCTGGAACTGAAGTGGGGACGTTTTCCCTTCCCTTAAAGGATCCAACTTCAGGTCAAAAATCTGTACGGGCCTCAGTTCTCGTCTGCTATGATCTTGTCATTACGCGTAGAGAACCCGCTTGGTTAAATTTAATCAAAGAATCAAATCCGAGGATCCTTTTTGTCATCGCACAATGGCCTAAGGATGAAGAAGGTGTCAAAGATCAAGGAATCAAAAGTTGGAGAATCTTGAATTCAAGACTCTCCAGGGAAGTCAAATGTCCCGTTATTGGTGTGAATCGATATGGAAAGGCGGAGGATTTAAAAGATTTCGGGTCCATTTTCTTTGCGGGTTATTCAGGATATTTTGATTTCTCTGTTTCCCCTACTCCACTAAAGGAGGTTTGTGAAGGGGAGCAGGTCTTCCAGGTAGAAGTCAAGGATCTTTAAATCAAAGTGTGGGGAGGTGTA
Source organism: candidate division TA06 bacterium (assembly GCA_022562655.1). Classification (GTDB taxonomy): domain Bacteria; phylum Hydrothermota; class DG-26; order E44-bin18; family JADFOU01; genus JADFOU01. The sequence goes on along the minus strand of JADFOU010000035.1, from coordinate 9,962 downwards.
GTGTATAAGTAAAGATGTGATCCCATTGCTCTTATTCTATTTTTTTAAGTACTAACAACAAAAGACTTGAACCCTTAATTTATTAGAGAGGCCCAGGAACTGGGCTTTTTTTATTTGATTTTTGTTGAAGGACGGGTGTATAGTCAAATCAGTCTTTAAAGCGCAAATTTAGCATCTTAAATATCTAGTATCCAGCATCAAGTATCCAGAATCACGACTCATGAACTCACCTACTCATCGACTCACAAGACTGCTAATAAAGCATTACGGGAATCCAAAAGAACGCTCCAGGAAACCGCCACTCGATGTCCTCATCTCAACCATCCTCTCCCAGAATACTTCGGATCAGAACTCAAAACCCGCCTTTTTGAACTTGAAGAAGAGATTCGAGACCTGGGAGAAGGTGGAGGATGCAAGGCATTCCCAGATTGAGAGGGCGATCCGGAGCGGGGGGCTTGCGAATATAAAGGCGAGGAGGATTCGAGAGGTCTTGAGGGAGATTCGAAGGAGAGAGGGGAGGATGAGTCTTGAGGTCCTGAAAGGTCTTTCCGATGAGGAAGGGGTCTCCTATCTCACTTCCTTGAAGGGTGTGGGGGAGAAAACCGCCGCCTGTGTTCTCATCTTTTCCTTGGGGCGCTCCGTCCTGCCGGTGGATACTCACATCCTCCGGGTCTCAAAAAGGTTGGGATTGGTTCCTCCCAAGACCACATTGAAAGATGCCCATGGGATCTTAGGAAAAAAAGTCCCGAAACGTAGTGTTTACAATTTTCATCTGAATATGATAACTCATGGAAGGGAGGTGTGTAAAGCCAGAACACCCCAATGCTTCGATTGTGTCTTGAATAAACTCTGTCCTAAAATTGGTGTTTAGTTGTTGGCAAAATATGTATCTCTCATCAAGAATCCAGAATCCAGCATCCAGTATGGTCTGCCATGCACGAAATCCGAGTTGCAGCGAGTGTTTCTTAAATCGTTTATGCCCTAAGTTAGGTGTAAAAATGTAGGTCGGATCCGTATCCAGCTTCCAGAAGTTAGAATCAAGTATCTATAAGTAAATCGCCTCTGCCCGAAGAGAGGTGTTTCGTTAAAATCGTAGGGAGTATTGAGAAATTACGAAATGATGTTTTTTTGATGGATCATCAATGTTGAAGTTCCATTTCTGAGTTTCTTAAGAAACTCAGAAAGACAATTTGGGAATAAATCCCGGCATTTTAAAGATTTGACCTAAAAATCTAAAGTCCTTCAACTTTTTGCTAGGATTTCAGCCAAAATTAGTCAACAAAAGACTTGACCCCTTTTCCATTTCTTAATTCAGGGAGAAAATTTGGTCGCTGCCGAATGAAACGACTATGTTTTTAAATTGAGTCCCCTTGCCTTCCAGTGGAATGGCGAAATCGAGTCGGCCCACCCTGGAAGATGCACTCTTGGTGAGCCCAAATCGAAAGCCGAAGCCTGCGCTGTATTTCATGTCTGACAATTGAATCGACTCTCCCTTTCCCCAGGCACCCCCTCCATCCAGGAACAGAACCCCACCCAAGGCAACGGTCAAAAATTTGATGTCTGTAAATATCCTGTCCTCTACATTGAGGAGGAGGGTCTTTTCCCCTGTGATGTTATCGGAAGAGGCGTAGCCTCTCAAACCCGACGATTCATCCAAGATGATCAGTTCTTTTCCAAAGACGAGGTTCCTCCGCTTGCTTCCAATGACACGGAGAGCAAGGGTCTGAGAGGGTAATTTCTGGTAGTACCCCTTAAACTCCAACTGGGTGATTCGGTTTACCCAGTTTCCAGACTCCCTGGTTGTTGTGTAGTTTAATCGCTCTAAAACATAAGCTTTTGTTCCTACAGAGATTCTTGCACTTTGATCGGCCACATATCGCCAGAAATCACGCCCCTCCCCGAAAGGTTTACCGGCACGACCAATCCCGACCCCCAGGGAGTTTCCCAGTTCGATGTCCTCAATCCGCTCGAATTTGTCTATCCGCTGTGTCTTCGCGAACCGGAATGATCGCAACCTTATAGAGGTTGAAATTTCGTTCACTGTCTCACGAGAATTTCCCGAAGACGCATCTAAGTGGAGGTATCCCGTTGAGGTGATAATCTTCGCGAACCTCTCTCCAAGGGCTCGGGAAATGGTGATTTTCTGGGAGTTGGATATATTAGTGAATTCAGACTCCGTATTCGGGTTGATTATGGTTTTCTCAGAGTTCACCCTAAGGTTTGCTGCCCATTTCGTATCGAGGGAATAGAAGGGTCGCTCCGAATTCAGAGTGTATCTGTAGCTCCCGACAGGTCCACGGTTCGCCGTTCCGCCCACTGTCCATCTCGATCCAAAAATCCTGTTCTCGGTGTAGCTGATCTCACCGGAATCACCTTCCTCTCTTCTGTTCCAGCTGGCATTCAGTTTTTTGCCGTAGCCAAGAAGGTTGAACTCCTCAAAGAGTAATCCGTAGTCCGTTCTGTTCTCCTGTCGTGAAAGGGTTATCCCAATGCTTGTTGACCAGGAATCATGTGTGTGGACGGTTACATCAACGCTCCCCTCCGGATTCTCTTCATAAGTTACCTGTGCACTTTCGAGATAATTCAAACGGCGTAGGTTCCTCTCCGTCTCTTGGATCAAATCCTCATCCAGAGTATCTCCTTCCTGAAATAGCAGTTCCTGTCTGATAATGCTTTCCCGGGTGGTTATGTGCAACTTGTTGACAATGGGTCTCGCAATACCGATGGGGTTGTCGGTGGAACTGAAGACGTTATCCCGGAGAATGGTGATCTTTCGGATTATGGGTTTTCCTCCTTCTTCCTCTGACGAGGAAATACTGGTCATGCTAAGTAGGCAGATGAACAAAGGAGCAAGCAATCTCTTGATATTTATTTTATCGCCCTCCCAGGGTCCGATCGAGGTTGAAGGCTGCGCTGATCAGGGCGAGGTGGGTAAAGGCCTGAGGGAAGTTTCCCAATGCCTCTCCATTGGGACCGGTCTCTTCGGCATAGAGGCCGAGGTGATTCGCATACCCCAGCATTTTCTCAAAAATGAGGCGGGCGTCTTCGAGTCTCCCGGCTCGCGTCAAGGCCTCCACCAGCCAGAATGTACAGATGTTGAAAGTTCCCTCATTTCCCTTCAAGCCGTCCTTCCACTCCTTGAGGCTGTATCGGAACACCAGACTGTCCGAGACCAGCTCCTTTTGTATGGCATCCAAGGTCTTGAGCATCCTCGGATCGGTGGGGGAGATGAAGAAGACCAGGGGCATCAGGAGACAACTTGCGTCCAGCGTATCACTTCCATAGTACTGAACGAAGGACTGGCGAGATTCACTCCACCCTTTCGTCATGATCTCTTCATAGATGGTGTCCCGGGTTTTGATCCATCGGTCCCGGTCTGCCGGAAAGCTCCGTTTGTCAGCGAGACGCAAACCCCGGTCGAGGGCGACCCAGCATAACATCTTCGAATAGACGAAATGCTTTTTTCCGCCGCGGACTTCCCAGATCCCTTCATCAGGCTGCTCCCAGTTGTCACAGACCCAGTTGAGAAGGCGTCTTAAGTTTACCCAGAGGTCATAGGAGATGGGCTTTCCATATTTGTTGAAGAGATAGACGGAGTCCATCAGTTCGCCGTAGATATCCAGTTGTAACTGTTTGTAGGCACCATTGCCGATCCGGACCGGCCGTGAGTTCTTATAGCCTTTGAGGTGATCCAGAACCTCCTCCGTCAGGGTGTGGGCCCCATCGATCCCATACACGGTTTGGAGGGACCCATCGGGAGCGATCTCGCCTACCCGTGCCTGTAACCATTCCATAAAGTGAAAGGCTTCTTCGGAATATCCGATCCGGAGGAGTGCATAGAGTGTAAAACTGGCATCCCGGATCCAGGTATAGCGGTAATCCCAGTTCCGTTCTCCACCGATCTCCTCGGGAAGGCTGCAGGTAGGAGCTGCGATGATGGCCCCGGTGGGTTGGAAGGTAAGAAGTTTGAGGACAAGGGCAGAGCGGTTGACCCTCTCTCGCCATCTGCCTTTGTACTGGGATCGACCGATCCATTCCCGCCAGTAATCCACTGTTTTACAGAAGATTTTTTCGACTTCTTTATCGTCCATCAAGCACGTCTTGCATTGATTTTGGGAATCCACTTCCTGGAGGACAAAGGTGGCGAACTCACCCTCTTTCAAAGTGAAGGTGGCGTTGACCCCCTCTCCCTCCCGTTGGAGGGGAATCCGGGAGACCAATGCCAACAGAAGATCCGAATGGTGAAAGACCGCACCCCCTTCTGTCAGTTTCAGGGTATGCTTGCCCCGAGCGTAGTCAAAGGCAGGATGGCAATGGAGGTGGAAGGACATCTCCCCCCGGACGACCGAGACGCGACGGATGAGGCGGTGCTGGCGGACGCCCTCCTTCTCCTCTCCGACAGGCATAAAATCCGTCAACTCCCCGACACCGTCGGGACTCAAGAAGCGCGTGATCAATACATTGGTATCAGGTAAGTAAAGCTGCTTGTGCGTGGCATTCTTGGCAGGGCAGATCTGGAACTGTCCCCCCTTGGCGTCATCTAAGAGAGCGGCGAAGATACTCGGAGAGTTGAAGTGGGGATAGCAATACCAGTCGATGGAACCGTTGATCCCCACCAGGGCTGCACTGTGGAGGTCGCCGATGATCCCGTGATCCTCAATGTTGTTTGTTTTTTTTGTCATACTGGAAACTCCCTCGGTCGATCCGTCTTTTCGATATTTGAGTTTGTCCTGATTTTTAGAAGAGCTCTCTCTTGTGTACTCCTCGAGGCTAATGAATGGAACTAATTTTTAATACAAAGAGAATACACGGATTGAGGGGAGGAGTCAAGAATAGAATCAATATGTAGAATGCAAATCAGGGGAGTGGGTAGCCCTTTGGTGGACTTACCCCCCTCCCCCTCGGAAATTCTGCTCATCAGCTTCAGTCTTTCATCTGTGGGTCGAGTTCCGTGTGCGCAATATGGTTGATGTAATTTGAGAGAGTCTTCAGACCAATCAGGGCAATGATTTCATAAATTTGGACCCGGTCTATTCCCAGAGAATCCAGAGATTGAAGATCTTCCTCACTGAGCCAGCCTTTCTTTTCATGGATGAGGCGGGTTGCTGAAACCAATGTTTTCAAGCGTTCATCCTGTGGAAGACTCCCCGATTGGATTGCCTCAATTTCTTCCTGCGGTGTTCCTGCCAACTTGCACAAGGCGCTGTGGGCTTTTGTACAATAATGGCAGTTATTGATCGTGGAGATGGCGAGTTGGATCATCTGTTGCTCTTGGTTGGTCAGGAACGCTTCTGTCATCACCTCCTGACCTTTCATATAGACCTGGGCAGCTGCGGGGCTTTTGACCATCTCCTTGATCAGGTTTGGGACGAAGCCAAACTTTTTCTTCGCAGCTGCCAGGACTTCGTCTCTTTTGGATTGAACGTCGATCATGATTCACCTCCTTCTATGGACTAGCTATTTTAGAGTTTTCAAGTCGAGGCTCCACGCACCTCCGCCTCGCCATAGGACAAATGCACCCATTAGAAGCACGATCAATGGGACGATCGGCTCACTGGGTTGAAAGGGAAATAATGTAGGGTCATGCACCGCGATGTGGACATAGGTTGCAGATAACATTGAACCCATAACGACTAAGCTTCCGATTCGGGTCAAAAATCCCGTGAAGAGGATAACAGAGGTTGCGATTTCTGCAAAGGGGAAGACCCAGAATGTGATTGTGGAGAAGGGGAGCCCTGACTGGGTCAACTGACCAAGCCAGGCTTCCCGAGCCATGGGGACGAATAATTTCATAAGACCTGTCATGAGGAAGATCATCCCGACGAAGATCCTGATGAAACCAACGGCTCTCTCATCCTTTGTTCTCCGGAATTTTTCAACAATGGAATTCATTTTCTATCTCCTGATCAGGTTTTTTCGAGAAATTGTGTGATGTTTAAGATTCCACATGAGTGGGTGTTTGATTCGATCAAGTCATGTGCCGTTTGCTCAAAGTTGAATTTTTGGAACAAGCCTACGCGGCTTGAGCAAGAGGAATCTCAGTTGTGAGAGTCACTTCTTCTCCGGTCTCGACGTAATGCTTAAGCCCTGCAAGACTGAGAACCATTTGTTTTCGTATATTTAGGCGAACAACGAGCCTGTCCATGAGAGCGCCGAGGGGTCCAAATTTCACCTTGAAATCAATCGTCACAATGGCTATTGTCATGTTCCCATCAGGACGAACACTCCAGTTCGACCGTACAAATTTCATCGGACCGATACCCTCAACCGTAAAGGTATAGTGGCTGCCTTCTTCCCACTCCACAATACGCTCCTTGACTTTGCCGAAGCCGGCTACATCGCATTGCCTCTCGCAGTCTATGCCTCCCTTGGACTCCGTCGTCAGTACGGCGTGGTTGACAGATGGTGCCCACTTGGCAACCCCGCCATAGTCGGCGAGGACCTTCCAGACGCTCTCTACGGGGGCGTCGATTCGAATCTGTTTGGAGAGTACGGACATAATGACCTCCTTGTTATTTAATGTTTCGGTTTTGGGGATTTTCATCCGGGCACCTCAATTCAGATCTCCACCATTCAACAGATCCTGAATGAGTGGGGAACAGTTGATGATACGGATGTTCTCGGCGGAGATCTTCTTGAGCATCTCCACCCCTTTTTGATTAATAAATGTCACTTCTGAGAAGTCCAACACGACCTCTTCTTTATTTTGAAGAGAAGCCAGAGCCTCTTTTTCTAAAATGGGGACCCATTCCGAAATGATCTGACCTTCCACCTTTAAGGTGATGAGGGAAAGGCTTTCTCCGATTCTTGTAATCCGAAGCATATCGATTCTCCTTTTTTCCTATCTTCTTTAACAATAGCAAAAACCATGCCAGAAAGGATTAGACCGATGAGAGAAAACTCTAAAGGGTTTAAAATTCAATAGTTATCCAATTTTCTATTGGTTTACAGAGACCCCCAGAACGGAAGTCCTTTTCCAATATTTTGGGATCATCACGAAATGTTGGGACTTCACTGGAAATTCCTTCCGCTTCTTTTTCTCCACAAATTCCCCTCGTTCATTTCTATCTTACTGAAATCCATCTAGTTATATCAGATTTGCAGCATGATGCCACTGTGATGGCACGAAATTTGCGATTCTATGATTGGAGAGTTTGGGATCTGATATACTATTCGTCCAAATTTTGTGAAGACCACGGAAAGTGATCCATGTTGAGATTCAAATTTTTTAAAAGGGGGTGAACGAAATGAAGAAGGGAATTTTCACCGTGACTCTGGTTACAGTGGCGGGTTTTTTTCTCAGCCCTGCTGAATCTACCGCGGAGTTGTCTGTAGCCGCTTTTTCAAACCGCGATGAAAGGACATCAAAGAGTTCCTTCCACGGGTCCGGTCTCATGATCACCAAGATTGACCTCAAGAACATGCATTCCATGAGAGGATTCGAAAACAATGGTTTGACAACTGCCCAGTTGGGAGATCCTTCTAATGACAGGAGACTGCTCGCCATGAAGCCGTCAGCTGGTTTTGAGATGTCCATGAGAAGGTCTCTTTTCGAGAGGACCGATGGCAAGACCATGGTCAGTAAAGCCAATCTCCTGCAACTTGAAAGCAAGACGGGGTTTAGGGTTGACAAGATAATGAGCCTGGGACCGCTGAGATTTTCTCCAGATGTACTGACAACCCTTATCTTCGTAAGTGCTGCCTCCGTGGTTGTCTTGGCTCAAGAATTTTAAATGTCAGATCCTGCCCCTTTTCTTCACTCCTACCCAGTGGTGTCGTAGATTACTACCTGACAAGGATCTCTCCCTCTTTACCGGTAGGGAATAACCCATCTCCTTTCCGCCTTGAAGGCGGATCAATTGGTTTCGGCGTCCTTTTTCCTTCTATCCATGGCTTTCATACCCCAGAATCTCGATTTCGGAATAAGTTATTTTTTCGGAAAAAAGTACTTGCATTTTTAGGAGAGCTGTGCCACTCTTGTCACCTAATCGTTACACATTTAAACACCAATCGGAGGGAGGTAGAAATGTCTGCTCGAACCGGAAATGGAAAGGGGGCAAGTGTCCCTCTCGGATTTGGCGGTCTCAACGCATCGGTTAGAGATCATATTGGGCATTTCTATCAGACAAGGGACGAGTGGAAAGCCCTCCTTATTCCTTCCAGTTGTGCATGCCAAGCTGGTAGTAGGAATAATTGTAGCGCTTTTTTAACGAGTGTAGAATGAAGAATATTGTCGAGAATAAGAGGGTGAAGGAGGCGTTGGCGAAGGGTGAAGAACATTTTCGTAAGATCTTTACTTACTCCAACGATGCGATATTTGTCATTGATCCAGCAAAGGATGAAATCATAGACGTCAATCCCAGAGCCACAGATATGCTTGGATATTCCAGGGAGGAACTCCTGTCCCTTCCCATCACTTCAATCCATCCAAACGAGATGCCTGAGCTATTGGCTTTTGCACAATCGGTTTTTGATAAGGGAAGTGGTTGGACAAATGAACTCACCTGTCTGACCAAATCCGGCAAGACTCTACCTGCAGAGATCTCAGCCTCGGTTATTGATATTTCCGGCACATCCTACATGATTGCTTTGGTACGCGATATCTCTGAGCGCAAACGAATGGAGGAAGCTCTTCGTGAAAGTGAAAATCGCCTTTCCCGCATCTTACAGTCAGCCATGGATGCCATCATCACGGTCAACAATAAGCTCGAGATCACCCTTTTCAATGAGGCTGCCGAGAATGTGTTCCGCTTTCCCGCTTCTGAGGCCATCGGTCAGCTCTTCGACCGATTCCTGTCTGAAAAGTTTCGTGCGATGCTCTCTGGGTATATTCGATCTTCCTCCAAGAGTGGTGGGGCGAATCGCTATATGTGGATCCCAGAGGGGCTCACCGCCATACGGTCTGGTGGTGGGGAGTTTCCAATTGAGGCGACCGTTTCGCAGGTTGATGTAGGCGGGCAGAAGCTCTACACGGTCATACTACGGGATGTCAATGAACGCAAGAAGGCGGAGGAAAAACTTCAAAAATTGCAGCTTGAAAATGTGTATTTACAAGAAGATATTAAAGCAGGTTTCGGAGAGATCGTGGGCAAGTCCCAAGCCATCAAAAAAGTGTTTCAAAACATAGAGAGAGTCGCGGGCACTGATGCGACTGTTCTCCTGACGGGTGAGACCGGCACGGGCAAAGAACTATTTGCGAGGGCGATTCACAATTTAAGCAGCCGGAAAGAGAGTGTGCTGGTTACAGTAAACTGTGCTGCCTTGCCTAGTGGGTTGATCGAGAGCGAGCTCTTTGGTCATGAGAAAGGGGCCTTCACGGGAGCTCTATCCCTTAAGATCGGACGCTTCGAACTGGCCAGCGGCGGGACGATCCTTCTAGACGAAATCGGCGACCTGTCCCTGGAATTGCAGGCGAAACTCCTCCGGGTCCTCCAGGAAGGAGAGTTCGAACGAGTAGGAGGCTCCGAGACCCTTAAAGTGGATGTGAGGGTGATCGCAGCCACCAACCAGAATCTGGAGAAGGCCATGGAGGTGGAGAGATTCCGCCAGGATCTCTTTTACCGACTGAATGTCTTTCCGATCCAGATCCCCTCCCTTCGGGAGCGGAAGGGAGACATTCCGCTCCTGGTCAGGTATTTTGCCATGAAATATGGGAAGAAATTGGGGAAAGAGATCAATACGATTCCCCAAAAGACGATGGAGGCTCTGAAAGCCTACCCCTGGCCCGGCAATGTCCGGGAGCTGGAGAACATCATCGAGCGGGCGATCATCCTCAGCCGTGAATCACAACTCGAGTTAGGCGATTGGCTTCCGAAACCTGGCGTGACCCCTCGTGGATCGCGAATCCAGACCCTGGAAGAACTGGATCGGAAGCACATCATGGAGATCCTTGAGCTCGCGGGCTGGCGGGTGAGTGGGGAGAGGGGAGCGGCAAAGATTTTAGGATTAAAAACGACCACCTT
>JADFOU010000353.1 GCA_022562655.1 candidate division TA06 bacterium | reverse complement strand
CACTGGAGCCTGTCAAGACCAACTAGCCAGTAGTTGAACCTATGCCACCAACTATCATAGTTCAATGGATAGCTCCAGTACTTCGGTCTTCCTCTTATGCACTGGTCTGATCCTCAGGATTACCCCGCCCAGGGAGTTGGGATTCATTCCTCCCATCTCTACATAGGAGGGCTCCCCAGGCTCGAAGCCCTTGAGCCATCCACCAGTACAGGCCAATATCTTCTTCTTCTCCAGGGCGAAGTCCAGGATGGTTGACCCATCCTTCTTGAGTTGTGCACCCTTCTCCTGCCAACGATATCCCTCCTTTGAAACACGAACCCGGATCGATCCTGGGGTGAGGGTGACTTTGAAGATCCCAGTTTCTGGATCACTGGTTATGGCATCCTGCTCAGTGCCAGTAAAGGTAAGCTCTGCTCCCAGGGGCTCTCGAGATTCGGCGTCAATAATCTTTCCAGTGAGGGTGGCGATGGGTGGGGCTTCGGGTTTTTTCAAAAGCGAACTCGTCACAGAAAAGCCCATAAAGGCGTTCCAGATGGGGCTTTCACCGGGTGTGGGTTCGATATCCGGAATAAAGTCAAAATTGACTAAAGCCACATCCACGCCGAAGTCAAAAGTGACTCCAGAGTTGGATACGAACCGTAACCCGGGGGTGATGTGGATCGTATCGGGATATATTTCTCGGAGTTTTTCGTTCAGTAACCTCTCCCCCACTACCTCAAGGATCCAACGGACATAGGGGCCCGTCTCGATCTCAATTCCACCCCCCAGGTGGAGTTCGTGGCTCCGATCCCCCCTAACTCCTAAAAAGTTCTCCTTCGACTTGCCTACCGACAAATATCCCAGATTGGTGGAGAAGCTGAGGGGGTGGATGGTGAAGTCCATCAAGAAACCGAGCTCTCCATCGGGGTCATGTCCCTGAAAAGGGAGAAAACCTCGTGTAAACAATAGGCTATCGTCATTAGGTCCCCTGGCGGGAGTCAGGGCGACCATTCCATAAATCCCTGGACTCCAGGAGAGTCCTGTTAGGGTATCCTCCACCACGGGTCCGCCCACCTTCGCTCCTATAAACCCTTCTTGAAAATAATATGAGTACTCATCCTCCCGGGAGCCCTCTTGTTCATCATATTTGATATAGAAGTCCCCTCGGGTGAAGAACTCAAAGAAGTCGGTTGCGCTGTAGGTCATTCCAAAAGTCCCTTCCCCGTAGTGGTGTATGTCATTGAATGAATTACCAAGTGAATCTGTCCTAGGAAACTTCGCCTGGCGATACGCCAGATCGAGATTGACCCCCAGATGAGCCCTCGGAAGGGTTCTCGCGCTGAGGATCCGAAAAAACCCCCGTCCTCCTTGAAAAGAGACAACACCCTCAGGAGGAGTAGGGGTCGTCAGGATGACAAAAGAGAGAAGGGTTTGCACCATCATTCTTTTCTCCCCAAGTTAAATGGTAATTCTCCTAAGCAACGGAGATCATCGAATCGGTTCTTCTGACTTCACGAGGGAAACATCTCTTACTGTGGTGTCCCCTCTCTTCACAAAGACAGGCAAGATCTTTCTCTTATAGCCCTTTAGGGTGACCTGAAGGGTCTTCAATCCAGGGCCAATCTTCTTAAAGGTGAAGAGGCCCGTCTTTGGGTCACTCCCTTCATCAATTCCTTCCTCTCTCAGAAGGACGAGGGAGGCAGAGAGTGGCTCCCCTGTCTCACTGTCTGTCACCTTTCCCGTAATGGTGCCAGTGTTAGGGGTGAAGAGTTGTAAAGAGGTTTCAAACTGGATCCCCAAGAGGAGGCTCCAGTCATGGGGCTCAATTTTAAGCAATCCATTCTCTTTCGAGAGATTGACATCATATCCGAGATCAAAGACCGGACCGAAAGGGGTTAAGAAGCGAATCCCCGAAGTGAACCGAATGGGATTCTCAAAAAAAGAGTGATCCAGATCCTGTTCAGAGGTGAGTTCAATCATAGGAGTAAAAAGGGGTGTGGGGAGTTCGATTCCAAGCCCGAGGAGAAGTTCGTCTTCTCTTCCTCTATTATACCCATTATACCCTATATTTCCGTGAAATCGAAGGGGAGCCAACCCTTCCCTTTTGGATAGGTCAAAAGTCATCAACCCTCTCCCTCCCCACTGGGACGAACCATTGGAGAATCCATCTTTGCCTGTCGGCAGAATTCCGTAGCCCATTACGCCAATCTGAAAAAGTTTCGCCTCCTCTTTCCCGATTTTCATCCCCAATTCTATATCCCCAAAGCCTCTATAGTCTGAAAAATTTGAAAGCCAGTCTCGATTTTGGATTCCCAATCCCATTCCATAGACTTCAAAGGGAGATCGGAAGGAGTAAGTGAGATCCACCCGCCCAAACCGTCGGGGAACCCAAAGACACGGGTTTGTAACGCATATGATCTCAGGAGGGGGTCCATATTTAAAGTTC
>JADFOU010000352.1:1055-2432 GCA_022562655.1 candidate division TA06 bacterium | reverse complement strand
CGCGGCCCTGGAGCTGGCGCGGGCCGACGGCTTCGAGTCCGTCGCCGATCTGGTCGATTTCATCCGGGAAACCCACGGCCTGCCTTTCGAGGGAACCCTGATCGGCTGGTCCGAAATCTCCCCGGAGTGCGACTCTTGAACCACAGAGGCACAGAGAAGCAGGCGAGGGACGCCCTAGTTCTCTTTTTTTCTCGGGCGAGGCTTCCAGACTTCCGGCCGCTTGCCTTTCTTGACTGCGGTCTGGGAGAGCATGGTCCATTCCTCTTCCGGGATTTCGAGCAGGTCCTTCATGGGTTCCCAGGCCTTGTCCCGGATGATCTGCATTTGCCTCTGGATATCCCCGGCCGTGAGACCCTTCATCCCAAAGAATTCCAGAGGCAGGTCCTTCACCGGAGTGGGCGGGCTGGTCTCCAGAAACTTTCTCATCAGTTTCAGGGCATCGATCGACTGCATGAAGGGATCCTGTCCCCCTCCCCGCTCAAAAATCATATAGCCCACCTGATCCACCCCAAAGCCTGTTTTTCGGAGATTATACAAGAGCTCATACAAGATCACGTCTCCAAGCTCAATCGCGTAATGCGCGTGCAGGGGATTCGGATGGTTGGAGTGACACGAGATCGTGAGTTTGCCAAAGTCCGGCGTGGTCCGGATGTCTTTTCTGGATTCTATCAGGGAATCGATCCCCTGGGTCGCAATCTGCTCATGGTCCACAATCATCATGATTCGGTTATTCTTGAGGACGTGTCGCGCAGTCTTGATAGCAGAATAGATCTGCTTGGGACGAAACAGGAAATAGAGACCAGCATGCTGGGGTTCCCGTGCATCAGGATTTTCAATCCCGATAATCAGGTTCTTGGCAATGGCTTTGAGTTCTTCCTGTTCTTTCCTGTCTTTCGTGAAACTGGGAAGCACCTTCGTGATAAATTCCCCATCCAGCCACTTGAACGCTGCCTTCAGGTGCCCTTCCAGGTATTTGGCTCCAACAGCCGCATAAAAGAATTCCTTGTACTCTCGGTCGTTCTCGGTTTCTGCCTTTCTCCAGGCATTATCCAGCCAGTCCGGATCCCCGGTCCGGTACCCATACTCTTTCAGAACGTCCGGATACTGCTTGACCATGGATACCCACTGGGGATCCTGGATCCAATACAGGTAATTGCCCATGATATGATAGCCATCCACAATTCCCACCACCGCACGCAGTTCCTCAGAATACCATTTTCGTTTTTCGGGATTCTTGTTTCCCAGCTTTTCCTCCAGAAAATCATCCACAATTTGGTCCCTGAGACGTGCATTTTCTTTGACCGTGTCTTCCCGGAGTTCCGTATATGCCTGCTCAAGGGCCCGATCAATCTCCTCGATTCCGCTCTTTCGGGGAAT
>JADFOU010000352.1:0-1045 GCA_022562655.1 candidate division TA06 bacterium | reverse complement strand
TGAACTGGTCGGCCTGGGGTCCTAAGAGGGAACGAAATGAATTGAGTGCAGCTCGAATCCGACTGTCTGTTTCCCTTTTTTTCCATTCCTCCTGCTGGACCTGAATTTGCGTCGAGAGCTGGACATTCTCCTCTCGGTTCAGGATATCATTCAGATACTGATCCCCTTTCTTTTTGATGAACCACTGTCGGGTTTCCCTGTTCTTGTACAGCACTTCACTAATGAACTGCCCCTGTTCATCACAAAACGCCATGGTGAGTTTGCGTCCTGCATAGGTAATGAGTTCCAGCCAGATATTCAGGCACGCATGAAAATCAATGTAGTGGGCTCCCAAAAAAACGGCTGAACGGATGGACTTAATCATCCGGTCATGGGCATCTCGCCACTCTCCCCTCTCAGGAATGCAGATCGGAACAGCCAGGTCTCCATGGGCATTGAGCTGAATGCCCTGTTTTCTGGCCATATGTCTAATCGAGTGGCCTTCAGTAAACGTGACTTCATGCGCCACATCAAACGCAATCTCCATCGCGCTCGTCCCCCGGGTCAGGGTGTACCCGACTTTCCTCAGCGTGTTGTGGAGCTCGACCTCCCGTGACGCATAATAAATACCGGAACTTGTCCCCACACGCAAAGCCATACGAATCCCCCTGTGTTCTTATTGTGCTTCGGACTTAAAATGTGTGCTTAATCCACCTGCATCTTCTTGAGAAGATAATCCACCATCTGCCCGTACTGAAACCCAATGCCTCTGGAATACATCTTGCTGACCCTCTCGGTATAGACAGGCTCATACGGCCCAGGACGGATGAACACATGGGCAAACTTTACCAGCGGCGGCTTGATACTTCTTCTCCATGTCCCAAAAACATCATGCGTCTTCTTTTTCATCTTCTTCCTTCTTTTCATCATCTTCTTTGGGAATAGAAATTTTAGGGCCCATACTTTTATTTGATTGAAGGGATTCAATTATATCCCCCATTGACATTGCTGTAATAGAAATAGAGTAAGTCCCATCATCACCAAATGACCAATTAAAGTTTGTTAT
>JADFOU010000034.1 GCA_022562655.1 candidate division TA06 bacterium | reverse complement strand
AAGATTTTTCGAGATGAGAACCCCATGTTCTTTTGCCTTATCTTCCAAGGAAGGAATAGAGTCATTCAAAACCTGATTGATATCCGTCAGTTGTAGTCGAGGTTTCTTAAACCTTGAAAAATCGAGGATCTCTTCAATGGTTTGATCGACTCGATGGGTCTCTTCTAAAATGACCTGGGCATACTCCCGAATCTGATCGCCATTTTCTGTCTTTTGGTGGATGAGTTGGGAGAAGCCGTTAATGGAGTTCAGGGGATTTCGGATCTCGTGGGCTACATAAGCAGCCATTTCTCCAAGGACAGCAAGTCGCTCCGAGTGATGAAGACGCTCCTTCAGTTCTTTGACCTGTGTAAGGTCTCTGAAGAGAACAATCGTTCCCGTTCGGACGTCATGGGGATCTTTAAGAAAGGACGTGGAAATATCAATGGGGATGACCTTTTGTTCAAGTGTGGTGACCTCGATCTCTTCCCCTACGATTCGGGAATCTGCATCGGAATTTAAAAGTACCTGATGAAGATTCGTGAATCCTTTCAAATCAGATAATGAGTTCTCTAAGACCTCCTGAGTCGTATACCCGGTGATCCTCTCTGCTCCTCGATTAAAGACCGTCACCCTTCCGAAGAGATCCACCACAATGACTCCTTGATCTATAGACTGAAGGATGTTCTCATTGTATTCATAGAGGGAGAGGAGTTTTTCATAAGCCAACTCTTCCGAATGGGTCGCTTTGTCTAAGCGCACCTGGAGGTCTTTTCGGGTTTGTTCAATTCTTTCCCCCTCCTTTTTCTGGACTTTCACCTGTTGGGCAAGATATCCAGAGAAGAAGGCTACGAGAAAGAGGAAGGGAATACGGATGAAGAACCCCGTATCCTCGAGAAGGAGTCCCTTCTCAAAACCCATCCACGCATAGATCCCACCGGCAATTGCAGCTGTAAAGAGGCTCCCCTTTAAATTCTCTCCAATAGCAGCCATGAAGATGGTAAGAAGATAGACGATATAGAAATCAATAATGATCCCGCCGGAGAGGTAGATTGCCGTTGAAATGACGGTAACATCTAAGAGGAATATTGCCATGGGGAGCCAGGGCCGGTCAAATTTATTTCTCGGAAGTAAGAGAAGGATAAGATTCGTTACAAAAAAGAAGAGAGCCAGGGAGTAGCCCGAACTTCCAACACCGACACCTACACGGCTGGTAGAGATGAGTAGCGTAACGATCAGTACCTGGAGCCATCGGAAGTTTATTATGACTTTTTTCCGATCCTCCGAAAAAGAAAGTTTCATATTTCGCTCCTTCCCCGGACAAAACCGTACTTTTTCATGCGGTAGTTTAGGGTCTGGCGGCTCAATCCTAACAATTTCGCGGCTCGGGTCTGATGCCAACCAGTAATCCTTAAGGCTTTCCGAATGGCTGCCTTCTCCATTTCTTCCAGGGAGATTCCAGAGGGGGGGATCTCTACACTCATCTCACTCCCATTCTCAGGCTCCACAGAAACCTTTGCGCTTACTTTGGCAAGACCCGTAAAGAGATCCTCGGTGAGGAATTCCTCATTGGGTGCCTGGATCAGAAAGGCTCGTTCGATAAGATTCTTCAATTCCCGGACATTCCCCGGCCAGTGATATTCCTTGAAGAATTTTTTGGCTTCTGGAGAAAGACCTTGGATTTTCCTTCGGTATTTCTGGTTATATTCATTGATGAAGTGACCTGTGAGGACGTTGATATCTCCTCCACGATCTCGGAGGGGAGGGAGTAGGATAGAGAAAACATTTAGACGGAAATAGAGGTCCTC
Organism: candidate division TA06 bacterium; assembly: GCA_022562655.1. GTDB lineage: Bacteria > Hydrothermota > DG-26 > E44-bin18 > JADFOU01 > JADFOU01. Next base: position 10,265 of record JADFOU010000034.1, on the reverse strand, counting down.
CCGAAAGCTCCCTCTTTGCATCTCTTCCTCTAACTTCTTATTGCTTGCCGCAATCACACGGGTATTCACCTGGATGTTTTTCGTCCCTCCTACTCTTTTAAAAGTTTTCTCTTCAATGGCTTTGAGAACTTTCCCCTGGAGATTTATGCTCATATCCCCGATCTCATCAAGAAAGAATGTTCCACCATCTGCAAGTTCGAAAAGTCCCTTCTTTCGTTCTTTGGCGTCCGTATAGGCACCCTGCTCTCGACCAAAGAGTTCAGCCTCCAAGAGGTTTTCCGGGATTGCGGCACAATTCACCTCTACAAAAGGGTCTAAGGTCGCGAAAGATTCTTCGTGAATGGCGAGGGCTACCAGTTCTTTCCCCGTTCCACTCTCTCCTCGAATCAAAACAGCGATCTCAGGATTCTTGGCCACCTTTTCTATGGAATCAAAGATCCTCTGCATCCCTTCACATTCTCCGATCATCTTTCCAAAGCCCATTCTCTTTTTACGGTCTGCATAGAGATAGGAGAGTGTCTCTGCAGATCGGACGGACTCCAGAGCCCTCTTGATCAATATGGAGAGCTCCACCAGATTGAAAGGTTTCCGAACATAATCATAAGCCCCCAATTTCATTGCACGGATAGCCGTCTCGACATCAGCATAGGCGGTCATCACAATCATTGGAAGATTCCCATTGGTTTTCTTTACCTCTTCCAGAAACTTGAGTCCATCCATGGAAGGGAGGTGGATATCGACTAAGGCAAGATCCGCTTCGTCTGACCTCACCTTCTCCAACCCCTCCTCAGCAGAACCCGTGAGGATGGGGTCATATCCTTCATTTTTAAGAAATTCCTGGAGCAGGGTACGCTCCCTCAGTTCATCTTCTACAACCAAAATAGAATTTGCCATTCTCTACCTCCTTCCTATTGAAGGGTTCCATATAAATTATTAATGCAAAAATCATGCCAAAAAAACAAGAAATTTGTTGGTTTTAAGCCATTTGTAGTATTTCCAATGGGTTGAAATAGAGAAAAATGTTGGATTTTTTGCAGAATGTAAAAGGGAGCAAAGGGAGGAGCGTAATAATGGAACGACCTATGTCATTTCCACTTTACGATTGCAGATTGCAAATATGCTTCGCAAATTGCAAACACCTAACTCCTATTTCTGAAGAGTCGAGGGCGAGGAAATTCTTCAGTCCGTACTTCAAAACCTTTCACCTCCTTGGAGTCGGCAAAGTTATAAAAATATCTTTTATCTTGTGACCCAAACCTTTTTTCATGCGGATTGCAGAATCGAAGATCTCCGTTGCTTACCAGCCAAACCCCCGAGTAGGAGAATCGAAGATCTTCCCTTCTCCCAAATGAGGACAGGGTGCTGACCGCTGATTTATTTCAATCGTTAATTTACTTTGGATTAAAACACACCGATGATCTTCAGGAGGAAGAAAATGCTTTTTCCTGTGAAGAGAGAGGAGAAGAGGGAGACAAAGGGATCAATGAAGATGTGGAGGATGGGTCTTCCAATCGTGAAGAGAAGAAGGATCAAAATGAAACCATATCTCTCGAAGTGGGCAAATTTTTCTGCCTTCTCCTCGGAGAGAAGTCCCATCAGGATTTTTGATCCATCCAAAGGTGGAAGGGGGATGAGGTTGAAGATTGCGAGGACGAGGTTGATGATTACCCCCCAGATGATCATGATGTAGAGGGGGGAGAAAAAACCCTGGTCGAAGCCCATCAGGGTAAACAATCGAAAAAGCATCCCAAAAAAGAAGGAGAGGCTGAGATTGGTTAAGGGACCCGCCAAGGCAACTTGAAGCATCCCCTTCCTCGGATTCTGAAAATAATTAGAATTGATCGGGACGGGCTTCGCCCAGCCGAAAAGGAAGGGGGCTCTGACGAGGATAAGGAGGGCAGGAAGGAGTATCGTACCTATGGGATCTATATGCGGCAAAGGATTCAGGGTAATCCGCCCAAGATTCCGCGCCGTTGGATCCCCCAATCTCTCCGCCATCCAACCATGGGCAGATTCATGGAGGATGATGGCAAGGAGAAGGGGAGGGATTAATAAGAAATACTCCATAAGAAAGACAGTGATTGGTAATTGGTTAAATGGTTAAATTTAGGTAGTGCCCCCATAATAGTGGATAAATAATTTCCTATCCGGTCATGCTGAACTCGCCTGCCTGCCGCCTGCCTGCCGGTAGACAGGGCAGGCAGGTTTCAGCATCTCTTGAAACCCTGAAAGAGATCCCGAAACAAGTTCGGGACAAGGTTCAGGGTTACGAGTAGAAAAGGAAGAAGGCATAAAGATAAGAAAATATTACATTCAAGAGGTGCTTATCAACTATAAAAGAGTCACTACCTAAATTTAACCAATTAACTATTTAACCATTCAACCATTTTACCGCCTTTTCTCCCAGTTTTTTTTGGCGAAGTCTAATTCCTCTCCTTTCGTATTGAGAAGTCCATCCAGACGGCTTTTCAAGACCTCATTGAGTATCTTCTTGTACAGGGGGCCTTCCGGGATCCCCAGGGTCTTGAGATCCCGACCGGTAATCTTCAGACGAACCTTCCGGGAGTCCATCAAATATTTCTCAATCCTCTTTTTCGACCCTTCCTCCTTGGCGGTTATCGTCAAGAAGAGAAGAATCTCCGAGGATAGGCCATGGAGGTGTGCATAAACCTCACTCGGCTTCAACTGATTCAGATTCCCGATCCTCCCTTGAACGATGCGTAAATCCATCAACTGCCGCATCTCCTTCTTGGTCATTGCGAGGCTCCCGGAAAGGGCGTAACGATCTTCAAAAGACAGTTTTTGAATGAGGCAAAGATAACGGAGAAAAAAAGGGTTCGGTTTGAGGGAATTGCCCCATTGATCGAGAACCTCATGAACCCGATCAAATCCGCGTGTGGCGGACTTGGAAAAGGAGAGTCTGGGATGGAGATGTTTCAAAACCCCTAACGCGTTGAGCCGGTGGAAAGGCTTGGAGGGATCCGATTCCTTGAATAGAAGAATCAACTCGGTTCGCCTTCTCTTAGGAGTAAGCCTCTCGATCATCTTCTCTTCGAGGGCTTCTTTCAATCGGCTGAGGGTGAAGGGTTCAATCTGGAAACCATAGCGTGTCTCTAATCGTACTGCCCGAAAGATGCGGGTGGGATCCTCGATAAAACTTTTTGGATGAAGAATGCGGATAAGACCCTTCTGAAGGTCAGCCTCACCCCCAAAAAGATCCACAATTTCTTCAAACCCCTCCGAATGGATCCGGAGGGCTAAACTATTGATCGTAAAGTCTCTCCGAAAGAGATCATCCCGGAGGGTGCCTGGGGAAACGCCGGGCAAAACAGCAGGGGCGAGGTACTCCTCTCTTCTCGCTGTAACGATATCCAATTTCAAGCCATCTTTGAGAAAGAGGGTGGCAGTGCCAAACTGCCTGTGGGTCTTCACCTCTCTCTTTAGTTTTTGTCCAAGGTCTTTCGCGAAAGCGATCCCATCCCCCTCTACCACAATATCCAAATCCTTGTTCGAAACACCCAGAAGGAGATCCCGAACAATGCCCCCCACTAAGTAAGAAGGGGTTTCCTCCGTCTCTGTAAAATGCCCAATCCTTTTGAGAAGGCGACGAACTTCTTGAGGGAGCTTTTCTTCCAAAGGTTTCATTATTGACTATTTATGTAAATTACAATGAATAATCTTTACTCTGCGTCCTCTGGTCTCTGCGGTGCAGTGACTCATTTCCCAATCTTCCGGAGTCGCAAAGAAATGTCCATGGCTCTTGCAGAGTGAGTCAAGGCACCCACAGAAATGTAATCCACACCTGTCTCGGCAATCTTGCGAATCGACTCCAGAGTGACCTGACCCGATACCTCAATCTCCACTTCGCCCTCCACGAAATTCACTACCTCTTGGATACTCTTGAGATCCATATTATCCAGCATAATCCGATGGACTCCTGCTGCAAGGGCCTCCTTTGCCCCACGCAAGGAATTCACTTCCACCTCGATGAAAACTACTCCCCCATTCTTCTCCTTGATACTCTCGACAGCCTCTCGAATTCCCCCTGCGGAATCTATATGGTTCTCCTTGATAAGAATCTGGTCATATAAACCAAAACGATGGTTCTCACCCCCTCCTATACGGACAGCGTATTTCTCCAAGATCCGCAGCCCCGGTGTGGTCTTTCGGGTATCCAGAACCTTCGCGCGCGTTCCCTCTACGGCCTCCACATATTGTGCGGTAAGGGTAGCGACACCGGAGAGCCTCTGTAGGAAGTTGAGGGCAACCCGTTCTCCGGTGAGGAGAGATCGGGCAGAACCCCGGATTTGAGCAATCACTTTACCATAACCAAGCCTATCACCGTCTCTCATCTCGGGTAGATACTGGAGGCGTCCATCTACGGATTCAAAGACGAGGCGGGCGACTTCTACGCCTGCCAGAACCCCATCCTCTTTCGCCGTAAGGAGGGCCAATCCCTTCGCCCTCTCTGGAATAATGGCCTTCGTGGTGAGGTCCCCTGATCCAATATCTTCCTTTAAGGCCCTTTCCACGATGGGACGAACTTTTTCTAAACTGAGGTCGACCATGGAAAATTCAAAATGCACCGCGAGACGCAGAGAACACAATTATTTTTTCACCACAAAGACACAAAGACAAAATTATTCAACATTGTTCTTTCGAATCTTTATTAACGCTTTGCGTCCTTTGTGCCTTGGTGGTAAATGGAACGCTGCGTCCTCTGTGCCCCTGCGGTGAGACTCTTTTATTTTTTGGTTTTTCCTTTGCCAGGACAAGATTTCGGATCCGATTCCTCAATTTTGCCGCTCGCTCAAATTCCAGTTCTTCCGCTGCCTCTCTCATCTCCTTCTTGAGTCGTTCAACCAGCTCATGCCGGTCCAGTTCCGTGAGATAGACTTCTTCCTCCTCATGAACCACCTCAGGCTCTCTCCGTGAGTCTGCAACGGCAGTTGTCTTCATGATCTCCTCGATAGACTTCACAATAGACTTTGGAGTGATCCCATGTTTCCGGTTATATTCCAACTGGATCTTTCTTCTCCGCATCGTCTCATCCATGGCGGTCCTCATGGCTCCAGTAATCCGGTCAGCATACATGATCACTTTCCCATCCACATGTCTTGATGCCCGACCCGCGGTCTGGATGAGGGATCTTTCGGAGCGGAGAAATCCTTCTTTATCAGCATCCAAGATGGCAACCAGAGAGACCTCGGGTAGATCCAGACCTTCCCGGAGAAGATTGATCCCTACAAGCACATCAAAATTCGCCAATCGCAAACCCCGGAGAATCTCTACCCGCTCAATCGCACCAATCTCCGAATGCATATACCGAACGCGTACCCCCATTTGCAAAAGATAGTCTGCCAGGTCTTCTGCCATCCGCTTGGTCAAGGTCGTAACCAAAACCCTCTCCTTCCGCTCCACCCGCTTGTGGATCTCCTCCAAGAGATCATCAATCTGGTGTTCCGTGGGCCTCACAATGATCTTGGGGTCCACAAGACCCGTGGGACGGATGATCTGTTCCACAACGATACCTTTCGATTTCTTGATCTCCTCTTCACTCGGAGTGGCGGAGACAAAGATCGCCTGCTGAATCATTGACTCAAACTCATCAAAGGTCAAAGGACGGTTGTCCAAAGCGGAGGGAAGACGAAATCCGTATTCGACCAAGGTTTCCTTTCGTGAACGGTCTCCATGGTACATCCCATAGATCTGAGGGATGGTGACATGGGACTCATCAACGATCAGGAGAAAGTCTTCAGGAAAATAATCGAGAAGACAGGAAGGACGTTCACCAGGAGCCCTTCCACTGATAGGTCTTGAATAGTTCTCAATCCCAGGACAATAGCCCAACTCCCGCATCATCTCAATATCGTATCTTGCTCGAGTCTCCAATCGCTGGGCCTCCAAGAGTTTTCCCTGGGAACGAAAGAAGGCAAGACGTTCCACCAACTCCGCTTCTATGGCACGGATGGCATCCTCAAGCCTGGGAGAAGTAGTGATAAAATGCTTGGCTGGGTAGATGGCGATGCGCTCTCTCTCCTCCAGGACATCCCCCCTCAAAGGGTCAATAACTGACAACCTCTCAATCTCATCTCCGAACATCTCCACCCGTATCCCTGTCTCCTCATAGGCAGGATGGATCTCAATCACATCCCCTCGAACTCGAAAAGTGCCCCGGGAAAATTCAATATCATTCCGGGAATATTGAATATCTACAAGTTTTCTCAAGAGGGCATCCCTTTCAATGGTCGCTCCCTTGTTCAAATAGCAGAGGAGTTCTCGATAATCTTTTGGAGAGCCCAGGCCAAAGATGCAGGAGACACTGGCAACGATGATTACATCTTCTCTCTCCAATAAGGAACTCGTTGCCTTTAATCGGAGACGATCAATATCATCATTGATAGAAGCATCTTTTTCGATATAGGTGTCGGAAGAGGGAACATAGGCTTCCGGTTGATAGTAATCATAATAACTGATGAAAAACTCTACAGCATTGTGGGGGAAAAAACTGGCAAACTCACCGTAGAGTTGTGCGGCGAGGGTCTTGTTATGAGAAATGACAAGTGCGGGCTTTTGAACATTGGCAATGACATTGGCCATCGTGAAGGTCTTTCCAGACCCCGTCACACCCAGAAGGGTTTGATACCGAAGTCCTGTCCGAACCCCTTCCGTCAATTTCTCTATGGCTTGAGGCTGATCCCCTGTGGGTTTAAAGTCAGAAATCAACTGGAATAGAGGCATAACAGATGTCGGTTAAAATGTTAAATAGTAACTGGTTAAACCCGTCCCTGAATATGTTTCAGGACAGGGTTCAGGGCAAACCCAAGTGTAGGAAAAATTCCAATACCCAAATTATTTTAGCCCAAATCCTCGATAAAGTCAATGAACAAAAAGGGCAACACCAAGGGGTTGCCCTAATTTCGTAAGGTTGAAGCCTCACAACTTACAGCACAGTTTTACCCAAATGGGTTTCAGCAGAGGAGTGTCAATAGTAAAGTCAGGTTGACTCTTTCACAAGAGCCACAATCTCTTCCTCTTTGAGGAGTCCGTCACATTCTTTTGCCGCATCGAAGATCTTTTTCACCAATTCTCGCTTGGGTTCGATACCCCTCGACTCCAACCAGTAGACAACATTCGACTCCCCGGACATGTGTCCTACCTCAATCTTCTGATGGAGCCCAAACATGTCTGCCGGCACACCTGAATAAACCCGATCCGCCAACCAGTCATCCCCTTTCTTCTTCGCTTTAATGACAGCGGCGGCATGGACGCCCGTTCCGGTACGGAAGGCATCCTCCCCAAAAGCAGGATAATTTTGGGGAAGGGGGACCTTGCAGTAATTGGAGACAGCCCGGCAGTATTGAGGAAGTTTTCTCAAATCATTGTCAATCCACCCCATCAATTTCAGATTGAGCAGGAGGAGATCCATCGGTGTATTCCCTACCCTTTCGCCAATCCCAATGGCACAGCCGTGAACCCGATCCGCTCCTGCCTCAATGGCGGAAATGGTGTTGGGAATATCCAGTCCTCGGTCCCGATGGCCGTGCCAGTCTACCTTGACCTCCTCTCCGGTCTCATCGACAACCTTCTTGACATAGGCGATGAGGTTCCGAGCTCCAACGGGGGTCGCGTGACCTACCGTATCACAGACGCAGACTCTCAGGGCCCCGCACTCAACGGCAGTGGTATAAATCATCTTCAGATGATCTGGCCTCGCCCGGGTCGTATCCTCGGTCACGAACATTACCGGCAAACCATGCTTCACCGCAAAGGTCACAGCATCTTCAGTCAATTTGAGCAAATGGTCAAGAGACCACTCCTCAGCATACTGTCGGATGGGACTTGAGCCTAAAAAAGTACAGGCCTCTATAGGAATTCCAACCTTCTGGGAGATCTCCGCGATGGGTCGAATGTCAGTCTCCAGGGTTCTTGCGGCGCAGTTGGGGGTGATCTTCAGATGATTGTCGGCCATCTCTTTCGCCAAAGCGAGAACATCCTGGTAAGCTCGAGGACCTGCTCCGGGAAGTCCGATGTTTGCTGTGTGGATGCCCAACTCCTCCATCAGATGGAGAATCTCGAACTTCTCCTCGATTTTCGGATCTGTAACGGAAGGACTCTGGAGACCATCCCGCAGGGTCTCGTCATCGAATTCAATCTTCTGCTGAGGAATCTTCTGACTGCCTTTTAGATTCCAGTCATAGATGAGATCCTTCTCATTTAGTGCTTCCATGTCAGCAACTCATTCAGAATGATGAATCATGAACTGTGAATTAAAAATTGTGAATTTCAAATCTTGCATTCTTCATTCACTATTCACTATTCTTCAATCTACTGTTCTGCTTCCACCACGGCTGCGATCCCCTGCCCCCCACCAATACAGGCTGAAGCAACACCATACCGCTTCTTTCTTCTCTGGAGTTCATAAAGGAGGGTGAGAAGAAGCCGGGTCCCTGTCGCCCCAAGAGGATGGCCTAAACCGATCGCCCCCCCATTCACATTCACCTTCTCCCGGTCCAGACCCAGTTCCCTCTCCACAGGGAGATATTGAGCGGCAAAGGCCTCATTGATCTCGAAGAGGTCAATTTTATCGAGATCGAGGCCCGCTCTCTTCAATGCCTCTCGAATGGCAGGGACAGGCCCAATCCCCATAATCTCCGGCTCCACTCCAGCAAATCCCCAGGAGAGGACCTTTCCCAGAATTGGAAGGTTTCGCTCCTCGGCTTTCTCCCGGGTTGAAATGATAACTGCAGCCGCTCCATCAACGATTCCACTCGCGTTTCCCGCAGTAACTGTTCCATCCTTTCCGAAGGCCGGGTTGAGTTGAGCCAACTTCTCCAGATCGGTATCCGGAACGAAATGGTCATCCTTTTCAACGATAACCTTTCCACGTCGTTTCACGATCTCCACAGGTACAATCTCCACCTGAAACCTGCACTCCTCTGTAGCCCTTTTCGCCGCAGTATGGCTTCGGTAGGCAAACTCATCTTGCTCCTCTCGACTTACCCCAAATTTTTTGGCCAAGTTCTCAGCCGTCTGAGCCATATAGAAACCGCAGTAGGAATCCATGAGGTTGACCATCAAAGAATCCTCCAATTTCCCTTGACCGAGTCGAAACCCTGAACGGGCACCCCAAATGACATGAGGCGCTTGGCTCATATTCTCCATCCCTCCTGCTAAGACAAAGTTTGCCTCTTCCAGAAGAAGCATCTGGGCACCGGAGATAACAGCCTGCAATCCCGATCCGCAGATCCTGTTTACAGTCAAGGCAGGAACCTGGATAGGGATGCCTGATTTTAGACCGACATGTCTCGCCCCATAAATGGAGTCTTTCCAGGTCTGCATGGCATTTCCGAAGACGACATGGTCAATCTCTTCAGGCTTCACCTTAGAGCGCTTGAGTGCCTCTTTGGCGGCAATCACCCCGAGGTCAACTGCAGAAATATCTTTCAAGGCACCACCGGGCTTCCCATCCCCCCGTCTTCCCCCTTCCCACTCCGTCATAGGGGTCCTTGCACCCCCCAACACTACAATCTCTTTCTCCATTTTTCCTCCATTTCAAGGCTGTTAAATCGTTTTTATGGTTAAATTTAACAAATTACCATTCACCATATAACCATTATTCTTCCTTGTTAAAACCAGTATTTCCAGGTGAGCACGGGATGTGGGTAATGCTCCTCGTTCCGTTCTTCACAGGAGTTGGAGTTGCGTGGAGAATCAATTCAGCATCGCTTCTGCTCCTCTTATTGGTCCTCTTTCTTTTCCTCGCTCGCCAGCCCCTCCTTCTCTTCCTTCAATCCAAATTCTCCAAATCATCTGTCAAAGAGGAGGATGGGAGGCGGTTTCTTTTTTGGTCCGTCTTTTATGCCCTCCTCGGACTTCTCTTTGCAGCACCCCTCTTTCTCCACTATAGACTGAATTCTCTCCTTCTCTTGGGAACGATCTCTTTTCTCTTATTTGTCGTGAACCTATCTGTCTCCATCTGGCAATTGAGAACTCGCTGGGTATGGGAGATCTCCGGAGTTCTCGTTCTCAGTCTCACAGCATCGGTCTCCCATTATGTGGCAAAGGGTTCTCTGACTGGCACTGCCTTCCTCCTCTGGCTTCTCAACTTTCTTGTTCTTCTCTCCAGTGTTTTCTATATGAGGATGCGAGCGAGGGCATCGAGGAGAGAAAAAGAGTTTGGAGGGATGCTGGATAGACTCCGTTTCTGGAAACCCTGCCTCCTCTACCATTCGCTTCTCCTGATAGGTATTCTCGCCCTTTCC
>JADFOU010000351.1 GCA_022562655.1 candidate division TA06 bacterium | reverse complement strand
GCCTTCGATCAGCGCCCGCATGGCGGCGCGGTCGAGCACGGTCTGGGGCCGGCCGAGCACGTCCTCGATGGCGATGGGGCGGACCTCGATGGGGCCGTCGACGCCGCTCTGGAACTCGGTGAGGCGGGGCAGGCGGGCGAGTGCAAGGCCGAGTTCGTCGGCCGTGTCGAACAGTGCCCGCACGCGCTCGCCCTCGAGGCGCTCGCTGAGGATGAGGCGCTGGGGCCGCTCGCCTCGCCGGGATCAGCTCCCTTGAGGTGCGCTTTCCCGGCGAGTTGGTCTAAATCCTCAATGGAGTTGGATTCGTTGAGCAACCCTTTCCCTGCGAATCGTTCTGATTCCTCAGTGGAGTTACTTTCCTCCAACATCTGCTGCCCAACCTCTTCCAAACCAGGAAGTAAATTGTTGCACGTATCCGTCACAGACTGTCTGATTCCATGTGCGACACGCTGAATCATGCGTCGAACCATTGTCTCTGCCTTCATCCGTGCATCGGTTTCTATTCTTGCAATGTGGTTCGTGGCACCATCGAGTGTGATTTGGACCTCACGCTGGGCGTCTTCCAGTATGCCCTGCTTCTGAGCTTGGGCCCTGGCTGTTGTTTCGCTGGTCAAAGTGGCGCAATCCTGTTCCGTAGATTCGATTATATGCTGAGCGTCCTCTCGAGCTTTCGCGCCAATCTCTTGGGCAAGGGTTTCTGCTTGAATCACCGTCCGCTCGGCAAGTTCGAGCAACGAATCCTGCGTCCGAGTCTCCAGTGGAGCCCGCTGTAACTGTGTCCTGAGGTCATCCACGAAGGAAATTACTTGCTTTTCCGAGAGACCCCGAGGCACGACGGAGAATTTTACTCCCCACAGTTCCTTTGATTCTTCATCGTTTCTCCTTTCTTAGAGGTGGCTTTCATTTAACCATTGAACCATTTAACTATTTAACCGTCTTTACTGCCTTTCTCCAATCAATGAATACTTTCCGGGTTGTCGGTTGGCACTCAGGGCAGAAGAAGGAATCGTGGCCTAAAACCCCTGCAGAACGAATGGGAGTCGAACAGCGGGGACAGGGTTCACCCTTCCGGTTACGCACCCGCATATGACCCCGAACCTTCACCTCCATAGGCTCTCCTGCCTCCTCCACTTCCTCAATCCCCCATTGGATCACTTCCTTAATACTTCGATAAAGCTGTTTCCTCTGTTCTTCGATCAATTGACTGCAAAGAGTTTTGGGGTGAATTTGGGAATGAAAGAGGATCTCATCGGCATAGGCATTCCCGATAGCGCTCAAGGCAGTCTGATCCATCAAAAAGACCCGAACTTGATTCCTCCTCCCAGAGATCAAACTTTGGAAACGTTCCCATGTAAATTCCGGGCTCAATATATCCACACCCTGTTCTCGGAACCGAGGAATAGAGGAGTAATCCCCTTCCAGAACGAGGTAAACCTTTCCCATCCTCTTCTCATCCAGATAAAATAGATGACTATTGTCCGCAAGATCTATGATGAAGCAGAACCTTCCCCTCTTCTTCCGATTCGAGTTGATCCATTTAAACTTACCTGTAAGCATAGGATGGACAATAATCTCCATCCCCTCGCTCAATCGAAACCCGACAAAGGGTCCCCGTCGATAGACCTGGAGGATCTTTTTTCCTTTCAAGATCACTTCAAAAGATTGGGGGACGGTCACCCTGAGAACCACAGGTTCTTCGACGGTCACCCCTGTGATCTCTCTCCCCACAACCTTCTCTTCAAGTCTATTTCGGATATAGACAATATCTGGAAGTTCTGGCATGGTCAGAAGATCAATAATTAAAGATAAAAATGAATAATTTCAATTCAAAAATAAAATCTTGGAGAAACGATTGTGTGTAACTTGTTCATTGAATTCCTATGGATAATGAAATTGAAAGAATAGAGGAATTAGTATACCTTCAATATGTCTTTCTCTCTTTCGCGCGAAAGCGAGAATGTGTTATTTTAGTTATATATAATTATATATAATAATCTTTAATGAAACTGAACTGTCAGCAAATTCAATTTTCCTCTATAATTTGAAGGAGATTTCCGTCCGGGTCATAGAAATTGCAGATCTTGACCGGAGAGTCTTCCCGGATCTCATCGCACCGCACTCCTTTCTTTTCCAACTCCTCCTTCGTCTTTACAACATCCTTAACCTTGAATGCAGCCGTTCCTCCACCAGGGGAGATCTTTGTATTCGGGATGAAATGAATGGCGAGGCGCGGACTATTTTGGGGACCATACTCTGCCCACCCTGCTTCATCTATACAGATATGAGTAGAAAGACCCAATGTCTCTCCGTAGAACTTTTTCGCTCGCTCCCAGTTGGTCACTCTATACCAGACCAAATCCATTTTCTCTAAAATAGCCATCTTTTCCTCCTCTTTATCAAATAGTATTATCTAATGGTCATAAGATGTTTCTAATTTCTTCTCCCGTTCAAAT
>JADFOU010000350.1 GCA_022562655.1 candidate division TA06 bacterium | reverse complement strand
CCGAGGCAGTAAGGAGGATCCGTTTGATTTCTACGTGATTCGTGATTCGGGAGGGCGCCTTTTCCTTCTGCCCGTATTCGTGTCTCGCAGATAGGCATTGAAAAATGGCACAGGGTTCTGAATCAACAGGAATCAGTTCGGCTCCAGATCGTTCCACCTCCTCCATCACTATTTCCCCAAAGGCGACAATCGTCTCTTTATTCGCGAGGGCAACCCTTTTCTTCCACCGAATTGCCTCCAGGGTAGGGAAGATACCTATGGATCCCACAAGACCATTCACCACGATATCCACTTCCGAATGTCCTGCGATCTCCACAAGTCCTTCGATCCCTTCCAATATTTTGATCCCTGAAGGCAATTTATCTTTCAGTTTTTGGGCAAGGGTGGAATCTCCCACGGCCACCATCTCGGGACGATATTTCAAAATCTGATTCTTCAATCTTCGGAGATTCTTGCCTCCAGTAAGGGCGAAGACTCGAAAATCTTCACGGAGTCCTTCCATTACCTGAAGGGTTGAGATCCCAATGGAACCCGTGGATCCTAAGATGGCAACGTTCTTCATAGAAACTGGAGATTAGTTATCGGAAATTTGAAATTGGTAATGGAAACTTGAAAATGGAAATTAGTAACGAATTTCTAACTTCTAATTTCTAATACAAACTTCTACTTTCTAATAACAATTTTCCAGTCCGTCAAGGGCGGAACCTCAGATAATAGTACACCATAGGGGCGACGAACAAGATGGAGTCGAGCCGATCTAAAAAACCGCCGTGACCGGGGATGACTTCAGAAGCATTTTTCACCTGTGCATCTCTTTTGATAAGAGACTCCACTAAATCCCCCATCTGGGCCAAAAAGGAACACCCAACACCCAAAACGATCAGATCGAGATAACTGAGATAAGAGGCATAAAACCATTTATAGATAAAGACAGCGATGAGACAGGCGAGGAGACCGGCAATGGAGCCTTCCCATGACTTCGCCGGGCTGATCCTCGGAAGTATTTTGAAGCGTCCAAATCGGGTCCCGATAAAAAATGCGGTCGTATCATAGCTCCAGGCGAGGACAAATGGAAGGAGGGCATAACTTCCCCCAAGGCTGTATACCTCTCCCGTGGCTTTTGGAAGTTCCCGCAGAAGAATGAGGTGGCTCGTGAGCCAACCTACATAGAGGATACCATAAAAGGTGGTGGAGATATGAAGGATAGCGACACTCGGGTCCTTTCGAGAAAATTCCGCTATACTGAGAACGAAGAGGAGTACGGTAAGAATGAGGAAGGTATAAAGATAACTTTGTGAATAGGCGCTCCAGCCTAAAAGCAACGCACTCGCGATCCCCAATGACTTGTAAGGTCGAATCCCTTTCGCCTCAAGGATCTTGAAGAACTCATAGACCCCAATTCCGATCCCTGTCTCAATTAAGATGAGATACGGGATGCTCCCGTGGACAGTGATGAAAATGATAACGGGGATAAAAAGAAAAGAAGTGATGAGGCGATTGCGTAGGTTTTTGTTCACTCTACCTTTCCAAATCTCCTTTCCCGCTTTTGATAATCTAAAATTGATTGGAAGAGTTCTCCCTTCCGGAAGTCCGGCCAGTAAACATCGGTAATCCAGACTTCAGTATAGGCAGACTGCCACAAGAGAAAGTTGGAGATCCGCATCTCACCGCTTGTTCGGACAAGGAGATCAGGATCGGGGATTGTAGGATCATAAAGAAAATCTCGAAAAGACTCCTCCGTCAATTGGTCAGGCTTGAAAGAACCCTTCAAAACTTCTTTGGCGAAACGCCTGGCAGCATCCACCATCTCACTCCTTCCTCCATAACTCAGGGCGACCACCAGTCTCAGACCCGTATTCTGGCAGGTCGTCTGAATCGCCTTCTTGAGTTCTTTTTGTACATAAGCAGGGAGATCCTGAGTTCTTCCGATAAAAAGAATCTTCACATTTCTCTCATTCAAATCTTTCACCTCATCCCTCAGGAGTTCGACCAGCATCTGCATCAGGGCATCCACTTCCTCCTTGGGTCTCATCCAATTCTCTACAGAAAAGGTGTAAAGGGTTAGGTAACCAATCCCAATCTCAGAACAGGTCCTCACCACCTTTCTGACCGATTCGAGTCCCGCCCGATGCCCGAAGATCCTGGGCTTCCCCCGTTCCTTCGCCCATCTCCCATTTCCATCCATAATGATGGCGATATGGCGGGGAAGTTTCTCAGGATCAATTCCCAATTTTTTCAGATTCAACTCATCCACATAAAACCTCATTCACCGCAGAGATGCAGAGATAGAATTATTGCAACCGCCCCACCTTAGGCGGAGTGGAAATCTGTGAAATCTCGTGATTTTCTATTTGAACTCTGCGTCTTCTGTGACTCAGCGGTGTTAAATCTTCATTCCAATATAACACCACGGAAGTAGGGGCAGGGTTAAAACCTGCCCCTACAATTCTGTGAA
>JADFOU010000033.1 GCA_022562655.1 candidate division TA06 bacterium | reverse complement strand
TCGAAGTTAGGGAGCATCAATTCTGGGACATACTTGATCTGAACAGCGCTCTCATAACCGGGTGTCACTAGATTTTCAACCCAATCCACCCACGTAGGGTCGCCCAAGATGGGTTTTGGTGGAACAATCTCCCCGGCGTTCATCTGGCCCAAGGCAAAGTGAACCCCTGCCTCTGCTGTCGAGAGGGCCTCGGTTCCATACTCATAATCTGATCCCACTTGGGTGTTCCGTACCCCGACCGCAACAAACCCTGAGGCTAAGATGGCGAACAATGTGATGGATGCCAGACTGAGGACCAGGGCGATTCCCTTTTCTCCTAAGTTCCTTTTCATTTCTTTCTCCTTTTCTATTAATCATTTTGAATTTTTAGATCTTCTTTATAACGTATTAGACCAGCCACTTTCGTTCTCACACATTTATCTTCGCAATAACCATGCCAGTATGCCCAAAGGAGGATAATATAGTAGGCCCCTTCTATTTTGGGTATTTACCATCATGGAAAGGTTTCATTTGTAACACCCTGTTTCAATGGGTATTAGTGAGAATACTTCAATCATGTCTAACAGACTATCAAAAAGCAAATTGCTGTGGGCAGAATGCAAAATGACTCCAGAATCAATATATATTGTTTCATTATATCCCCTTATCTGCTAAACCCTGTCCATCAGACAGCAGGCAGTAGAGAGGGAAAATTCCCCTTCAACTGACGATCTATGGTATTACAGGAAGATTCTTGGAGACGGTTGTAAATAAGAGTAAGAACCCGATCGACTATGAAATCCAGTGGTATAGATAGTACGATTCTGGTCAATAGTTTCCCTCTGGGATCTTCCTCTACCGCCTTCTATCGGGCTCCTCACCAAAACTCCTCTAAAATAACCCTGTTTCTTCTTCTAACCTCCTTTTCTCTTCTTACGATCTCCCTCTTTTTTATCTGTCCTTTTTTCCTC
The DNA here is from genome assembly GCA_022562655.1 of candidate division TA06 bacterium. Taxonomy (GTDB): domain Bacteria; phylum Hydrothermota; class DG-26; order E44-bin18; family JADFOU01; genus JADFOU01. The sequence goes on along the minus strand of JADFOU010000033.1, from coordinate 11,169 downwards.
CAATTCAGATATTATGGTTTTTTTATAAAATCAAAGTAATAATATATTTAAAATTGTCATGGAAATACCTTAATAATTCCATAAGCTATTATTTTTATGTGACTTACGAAAAATTTAGTTGTGAGTCTTTTTTTGTTTCCTATTGACCCCATGGGAGGGAGGAAATAGTCATAAAATAATGTCTTCTACCCTTGACAATACCTTTGAAAATGACTATATTAATAAGATATGGGTATATTATCCCCTTTTACTCATTGAAGTTAAATCAATTCGACCTAGACGATCCAGTCTCTGAATAGGTCAAAGACATCTTGAGGGCGAGGTGTAGTCTCGGACCAGGAAGGTTCGATCGTTGCCAATTCACTTGAATCGGATAGTCTCAGTCAATTGGTGGAGATATGGAAGATAAGCAGAGAAAAGAAGCGATTGCTAAAGAATCCGAGAGTGAGCAGGAGATTTTATTTCCTCAAAAGCCGGCGGATGAGGAGAAGAATGCCACGGAACCTGCCAAAAAACCCAAGAATATGGGGGTGACCGCCCGCTTGCGAGAGGAATTGGAGAAGACGAAAACAGAGGTGAAGGAGAACTACGACAAATACCTCCGGGCCATGGCTGATCTGGATAATTACCGGAAGCGGGTGAGGAAGGAGACAGGAGAGGTCACTCAGAGTGCAAAGAGAGGCCTGATCCTGGACATCCTGCCTGTCCTGGACAATTTCAAGAGAGCTCTGAATTCCGACCACTTCTCCAAAGAGGACAACTTTCACAGGGGGATAGAGATGATCTACCACCAGTTTATGGGGGTTCTGGTCGAGGAGGGGTTGAGGGAAGTCAAGGCCCTGGGAGAACCCTTCGACCCTGCCATCCACGAGGCGGTTACAACCGAGGTCTCTCAAGATCATCCCCCGGATACAGTGATCGAGGAATTAGAAACCGGATATCTGCTCGGGGAAAAGTTGATTCGTCCAGCAAGAGTAAAAGTGACAAAGAGCCCGGAAAAGACTACCCCAGAAGACACGGAAACTACGGAAACCATTCAATCTAAAAATGTAGACGAATCATGAAAATTACGGCTGAAGAATTTTTGGAGTGAACATAGTTTGGAAAAACTGAGTGTAAAAGCATTGGCTGTGGCATTAGGGATTGCATGGGGAGCTGGAATGCTCTTTACGGGTTGGGCTTCCATATTCGGTTGGGGAACAAAAATTGTTGAAGTGATGTCCTCTGTTTATATTGGTTTTGCACCGTCACTTTTAGGAGGGTTCATTGGAGGAGTATGGGGATTTATGGATGGTGCCATCGGGGGAGCCATCATCGCCCTTGTTTATAATGCGATTGCAAAGAGGAAATAGAACATGAACGGTGCGGTAGGTGCAGCCGTAATCGCTGCAATGGCTCAAGCAACCAAGGCATCCGGCGCAATCGTCAGGATGAAACCCCATGCTTTTATGTTCATCCTCTCGAAAATCGAGAAACCTCTCGTGGTTACAGCTCAGGGTGGATTTCTAAAAAAGAACTATCGATATTTGACAAGTTACAAAGGTCTTGTATTTTTCACAAAATCCTCCACTCCATTGCGACTCAATGGGAATCTTGAACTGATCACAGCAAAAGAAATATGGATTCCCGGTTAGCACATTTAGCAGATTCACGTTCTTTGACAATTTTAAGTTCACATAACCTACTCAACATAGGAGAAAGAGGTTTTCATGAAACCAAAGAAATTTTGTACTTCTGTCGTAGGTTTTACTCTCTTGATAAACTGTTCACTGCTTGCACAGGAGAATGAAGAGAAAAAGCCTGTCAATGCTTGGCATAATGAATTCGTTGGAAACCTGAATTTAACTCAAGCCAGCTTCGACAATTGGACTCAAGGGGGGGAAAATAGCCTTGCATGGCAGCTGAACTTGAAAAGCAAATCAATAAACGATAGGGAGAATTTTAATTGGTCTAATACAGGAAAGTTTTCCTTTGGAAGAACCAAAGTGGGGGATGCAGACTCCCGAAAATCTGTTGATGAAATAAAATTAGAAAGCGTATTGACCTATAAAATAGGTTCAACTGTCAATCCCTATTTCGCAGTCTCAGGAGAAACTCAATCGACCACAGGTTATCGATATACTGAAGATTCGAAAGTTGCAGTATCCGATTTTCTGGATCCGGGTTATTTCAAACAAAGTGCTGGTTTTGGTTATGTTCCTTTTGATGAATTCAAAACTCGCTTCGGTTTCGCACTGAAAGAAACCATTACGAAAAATCATCCTTTTCCTTATGCAGATGATCCTTCAACTCCAGAAATAGAGAAGACAAAAACGGAAACTGGACTGGAATCAGTGACGGATTTTTCTCAAAAACTCGGAGAAAATATTTTATTAACTTCTACTTTAAATCTCTTCTCCAATTTAAAGACTCTTGATGAAACGGATGTGAAGTGGGAGAACATCCTTTCTGCAAAAGTTTCAAAATATGTCGTCGTAAATTTAGATGTCAATCTGTTCTATGACAGAGACCTTTCGAAAAAACGCCAGGTCAAAGAATCCTTGTCACTGGGATTAACTTATTTGCTGTTATAAATAGATTTTATAGTAGCTGCCCGAATCGGGAGAAAATAGAAAAATGAGAAAAAGCGTATTAGTCCTTATGGGGATAATCCTCCTCTCCTTCATCATCGGTAACTTTCTTTATCCTTAAATGCCAGAGAAAATGGCTACCCATTGGAATGCCAAAGGGGAAGTAGATGGATATTCCTCAAAATTCTTAGGAGTTTTTCTGATGCCTTTTATACTACTGGGACTTTCCTTACTTTTCATGGCCATTCCAAAAATAGATCCATTAAAAGCAAACATTGAAAAATTCAGAAAGTATTATGATGGATTTGTCATCCTGTTATCTCTCTTCATGTTGTTTATCTTCCTTCAAATACTTCTATGGAATCTTGGGATCAAGATCAGTCCGAACATTATTCTCCCAATAGGACTTGGATTTCTCTTTTTCTACATGGGCATTCTCTGTGAAAATGCAAAACAAAACTGGTTTATCGGCATAAGGACACCCTGGACGCTGAGCAATGAAAATGTGTGGGACAGAACGCATAAAATTAGTGGGAAGTTATTTAAGATTTCTGGAGTCATAGCCCTGATAGGTGTATTTTTCCAGACCTATGCGATTTTCATAGTCCTCATACCGGTTTCATCCGTAGCTGCTTTTACGGTACTTTATTCCTACTTTGATTATCAGAAAGAGATGGAATAAAGTCTCTTCAAACAATTTAACCATTTAACAAATTACCAATTACCAACATTAGGAGGTTGAGAAGATATGGCAGAGAAGGCAAAGAAGTCAAAGGTGATTGGGATTGATCTGGGGACGACCAACTCCTGTGTCGCTATCGTGGAAGGGGGAGATCCTGTTGTCATCCCCAACCCGGATGGGGGACGGATTACCCCCTCGATCGTAGCCTACTCCAAAACTGGCGAACGATTGGTGGGGACTCAGGCGAAGCGGCAGGCAGTCACCAATCCGGAGAATACGATCTATTCTGTCAAACGGTTTGTGGGAAGGCGTTATGCCGAGGTCCCGGAAGAGATTAAGCTCGTTCCTTACAATATTTCGGAATCATCCAACGGGGATGTTCGGGTCCAGATCGATGGGAAGCATTACTCTCCCCCGGAGATTTCCGCAATGATCCTTCAATATCTGAAAAAGGCAGCAGAATCCTATTTGGGCGAGTCGGTTACCCAGGCGGTCATCACCGTCCCTGCCTATTTCAATGACTCCCAGAGACAGGCGACCAAAGATGCAGGGAAGATCGCAGGATTGGAAGTCCTCCGAATCATCAATGAACCCACTGCTGCCTCCTTGGCCTATGGTCTTGATAAAAAAAAGAATGAAAAGATCGTCGTCTATGACCTCGGGGGAGGAACCTTTGACGTCTCCATCCTGGAAATCGGGGAGGGGGTCTTTGAGGTGATGTCAACCAGTGGGGATACTCACCTGGGAGGAGATAACTTCGATGAGAAAATCGTCAACTGGATGGCAGATGAGTTCAAGAAGGAGAATGGGATTGACCTCCGAGAGGACCGATCCGCTCTCCAGAGACTTCGGGAAGCGGCTGAAAAGGCAAAGTGTGAACTCTCCACCCTCCTGGAAACGACCATCAGCCTCCCCTTCATCACAGCCGACAGTTCCGGTCCGAAACACCTGGAAATCAAGTTGACCCGAGCAAAATTAGAGACTCTTGTAGAGGATCTGATCAAGAAGTCCGAAGGACCCTGTCGTCAGGCCCTCTCTGATGCCCACCTCACCCCCAAGGATATTAACGAAGTGATCTTGGTTGGGGGGATGACCCGGATGCCGGCGGTCCAGCGATTGGTGGAAGAACTCTTCCACAAATCCCCTCATAAGGGGGTGAATCCCGATGAGGTGGTGGCAGTGGGAGCGGCAATCCAGGGGGCAGTTCTGTCAGGGGAGGTGAAGGATGTCCTCCTCTTGGACGTCACCCCCCTCTCTTTGGGAATCGAGACCCTGGGTGAAGTCTTTACAAGAATCATCGAGAGGAATACGACCGTCCCTAACCGGAAAAGCCAGATCTTCACCACAGCCGCTGACAGTCAACCTGCAGTCTCCATCCATATCCTTCAGGGGGAACGGGAGCTGTCTAAAGATAACCGGACCTTAGGACGATTTGAATTGGTTGGGATACCCCCTGCACCCAGAGGGGTCCCTCAGGTCGAGGTCACCTTTGACATTGATGCCGATGGCATCCTCCACGTCTCCGCAAAGGACTTGGCCACCAGCAAAGAGCAGAAGATCCAGATCACCGCCTCTTCCGGTCTCAGCAAAGAAGAGGTGGATCGGATGGTGAATGAGGCCAAAGCCCATGAGAAAGAGGACATTAAGGCAAGGGAACTGGTGGAGTCAAAGAACCAAGCCGATGTGGTCATCCACTCCGTGGAGAAATCCCTGAAGGAGTATGGAGATCGGATCTCCCCTCCAGAGAGGAAGAAGGTGGAAGAGGCCATTGAGAATCTGAAGAAATCCCTCACCACAGACAATATGCAGGCGATTCAATCGGCTATAGACGATCTCCAGTCAGCCTCCCACAACCTGGCACAGAAGATGTATGAAAAAGCCTCTGCCGAAAAGGCGGGAGCGGAAGGCAAGGAGCAGGAAACACCAGAGGAAAAGAAAGAGGAGAAGGATAAGGAGGGAGCGGTGGAGGCAGAATTTGAGGTTGTGGATGAGGAGGAGAAGAAAGAAAAAGAAGAGTAAATAGAATAAGGAAGTGGCAGCAGCCATTCGACTAAGCTCATGGCAGGCAGTAAGCAGTTGCAGTTACAATACCCATATTATCACTTTGCGTACTTTGCGAGAAAATAGCCTCTGCGTTCTCTGCGTCTCTGCGGTGAGGATTGAGTAAAAATGACGAAGCGGGATTACTATGAAACCTTAGGGATTGGACGAAACGCAACCGAGGATGAGATCAAATCCGCATACCGACGCCTTGCGAGGAAACACCACCCCGATATGAACCGGGACAATCCCAAAGAAGCGGAAGAGAAGTTCAAAGAACTCTCCGAAGCCTATGAAGTCCTGATGGACTCCAACAAGAGGGCAACCTATAACCAGTTTGGTCACGAGGGACTTTCAGGCTCCTTCGGGAGGGGAGGGTTCGACTTCTCAAGGGACTTCACCCACATCAGCGATCTTGAAGACGTCATTGGGGGTCTCTTTGGCGGTGGGGGATCGGTCTTTGACATCCTTATGGGTGGATCCCAAGGGAGACGGAGAGGGGGGAGAGGCAGAAGGGGAGAGAGGGGGGGAGACCTCAAGATAAAACTTCCCCTCACCCTGAATGAGATCGATACAGGGGTCGAGAAAAACATCCGATTAAAACGGCTTGAACGGTGTAACACCTGTAAAGGAACGGGTGCCCAGTCTGGAGGATTAGAAACCTGTTCCACCTGCGGAGGAAGTGGAGAGATCCAACGGGTCTCCTCCGGACTCTTTGGACAATTTATCAATGTTTCTGCCTGCGGTCGATGTAGGGGAGAGGGAAAAATCATCAGCATACCCTGTCCAATCTGCCATGGAAAGGGGAGGGTGGAAAAAGAGACAACCCTCTCCGTCAAGATCCCTCCCGGAGTTTCAAGAGGAAACTATCTTCCCCTTCGTGAGCAAGGAAATGCAGGGCGGAATGGAGGAAGTCCAGGAGATGTGATCGTCCTGATAGATGAGAAAGAAGACCCAATTTTTGAAAGGAGAGACAAAGATATTTTCATTCGGGTCCCCATCTCCTATACCCTTGCCGCCCTCGGGGGAAAGATCGAAGTACCTACCCTCACGGGTCAAGTGAAAATGAAAATCCCTTCGGGAACTCAATCGGGCAAAGTCTTCCGTCTCAGGGGGAAGGGACTTCCGAGGTTGGAAGGATACGGACGAGGGGATCAGCTAGTAGAGATTGTGATCTGGACTCCTAAGAAACTCTCCTCGGAGGAGAAGCGGTTATTGAAAGAACTGGAAGACCTCACCGAAAAAAAAGTACCAAGGCCGGGGAAAATTTAATAAAGGTATGAAAATCTCGAGAACAGTCATACTACTGTATTTTGCAGCCCTCCTATTACTGAATTGTAGAACAAGTTCAAAACCAAATGACAACGAGTTAAGTTCAACAAACATTTCTCAGGATACAAGTTCAGCAACAATTATAAATGAAACTGTTATTGGAACAGGTACTGTAAAATACATCTCAATAGAGGGTGGATTCTATGGAATCATAGGCGACGACGGGAAGCATTATGTGACGAATCTCCCTCCAGAATTCCAAAAAGATAGTGTAAGGATAAGATTTGAGGGAAAATTGCGAAAAGACCTGGCAAGCATTCATATGTGGGGAACACCCATTGAAATCATCAAAATTGAAAAATTATAATGAATTGTCATTTGGCGGCCTCAAATATCCTTTTCTCTCTCCTGTCATTGCGAGGCTTGTCCTGAGCAAAGTGAGGGAACTCGACGAAGCAATCTCTTTGGGCAATTTTACATTTTCACTTTGCAATGCTAATTGCTAATTTTGCATATTGAATTGAATAATGGAATTCTTCTACTGTCCTCCCCACGACATCTCCAAAGAGATTCTCACCTTTATCGGAGAGGAGGCCTATCACATTGTCAAGGTTCTGAAGCACAAAAGAGGAGACAAGATTATTGCCGTAGATGGGCAGGGGATGGAATATAATGTGAGGATCATCTCGAGTTCCCCTACCTTAGTGCAGGGTAAGATTGTAAAGAAAAGGAGGAAACCAAGGGAGCCCCTGACCAAGATCACCCTTGCCCAGGCAATTCCCAAAGGGAGTCGGATGGAGTTCTGTATAGAGAAGGTGACGGAGATTGGGGTCGCTCGAATTATTCCAATAACGACCCGGAGGTCAATTGTCACCCCGGCGGAGGAAGGTAATAAGGTAGAGAGGTGGAGAAGGATTGCCAAGGCGGCGATGAAACAGTCGGGACGTGCAATTCTGCCTATAGTGGAAGAGGTTCAGAATTTTAAAGATGCGGTGGAGTTGATTCCCCATTATGATCTCTCACTGATTGCCTGGGAAAAGGAAGGGAAGAGAGGGATAAAAGAGATCATCAATGAAACCCCTCGATCCAAAATCCTCAATCCGCATTTTCACACTGTCCTTCTATTTGTAGGACCCGAAGGGGGGTTTACGCAGGGAGAGGTGGATCTCGTTTTGGACAAAGGGGCTCTCCCGATCTCCTTAGGAATGAGGCGCCTTCGATCGGAGACGGCCGGCATCCTCTTCACCAGCCTCCTTCTCCATGAACTGGGAGATCTTTAAAGCAGTAGCAGTTGGCAGTAGCAGTAGCAGCATAATGAAAAAAACCGTTTACGGAATCACAATTGGAATATTGTTAACTCTTTCTTTTCAATATGGATGGCGTTACGCTTAGCACTCTCGTTATAAGAACGGTAGCATAGTCTTAGACGTCGCACAGTTGCACATAGAACAAATTTTAGAGAGCGCAGAGTATTAGATGTCTCATCGTCCCCATCATCTGTTAAAGTCAATTATGCTTTTGACAAATTGTACGATGTCAGTATAAACTATGAGCGGGATGGGAAAGTAAAAAGGATAGTAGCGCAATATGGAATTTATAAGGGAACATGGATCTCTCCTACTAAAACCGATCTTGAAATACTTGACGACAAGGCTGAGATCATTCATGAAAACCGACAAGGAAAAGGAGATTAATCTTTTAAAATAGTTAACCTTTTAATTTTGAATTGAAATCTTGCATTTTTCTCTTTAATTTATAAAATTTCCAATGAACGATTGCATTTTTTGTAAAATCGTAAGTGGTAAGATCAAGACTGAGATCGTCTATTCCGATGATCGGGTGGTGGCTTTTGAGGACTCCAATCCCCAGGCTCCTGTCCATACTCTGATCATTCCGAAAAAACATGTCCCCACGATGAACGACCTCGAAGAGACGGATGGGGACCTCTTGGGACACCTAATGCTGATTGGAAAGCAGATCGCGAAAGAGAAGAAGATTGAAGATAAAGGATATCGGTTAGTCTTGAATACAAACCGAGAAGCAGGGCAGTCGGTGTTCCATATCCATCTCCATCTCTTAGGCGGAAGACCCATGGGATGGCCACCGGGATGAAGACTTAAAGTGGCAGTAGCAGTACGTAGTAGCAGTAGCAGTAACAGATTGATCAAATTCTAACTGAAAAGGGGGGAAGATGAAAAATGCCAGAAGTTCGAGTCAGAGACGACGAATCCTTCGAAAGTGCTCTCCGAAGATTTAAGAGAGCCTGTGAAAAGGCGGGGATCTTAACAGAGATCCGAAAACACCAACAATTCGAGAAACCCAGCGAACGGAAGAAGAGAAAGGCAATGTTGGCCCGTAAGAGGATCTCTAGAACTATTTGAAGAGATGACTGTTCTGGGATTGAGTGGAGCAGATTGGATTATTCTTGCCCTGTTGGCAGCCTTTGCCCTCTTGGGATTTAAAAAGGGGCTGCTCCGAGAGTTCTTCACCCTGGTGGGGACCTTCCTCTCCCTTCTCATTGCCTTTCTGCTTATGGCCCCTGCGGGTCATATCATTGGGAGATTGGCCCCTCTTACACACCGGATTCAGCTCATCCTGGGATTCCTCTCCCTCTTCTTTCTCTCTCTCATCCTCCTCCATCTCAGCTTCTTTTTCCTCTCGAGGGTTCTCCGTTACACCCCCATTGGATTTGGAGATCGGTTAGCTGGACTTTCCTTTGGTCTTTTGAAAGGTGGTTTTGTGGTCTTTGTCGTCCTCTTCTTTATTGGACTCCTCCCCCTCACCAGTACCGTCAACAGGTTTTTCCGCACTTCTTTCATGATGGACAAAGTAAGGGGAGTCTCTCCTAAGATTGAGAAAGTTATCTCCATAATTCCTAAAGTAAAAGAAGTTCTGGATACAAAGAAAGGAAAACTCATTATTGAGAAAACAGAGGTTGAGTACCCAATCCGTCTCACTCGGACGGAGAAGAAGAACTAAGCGCCTCCCTTCCAAAAGAGTTGAAACGAGGGAGTCCACCTCCCTGGCCGACCCAGCCCGAGGGTGGGGCGAGGAGAATCGGGCGGGGGGTCGTGCAGGGAAATCGGGCTCGGCAGACGGACGGGAAAACCCTCTTGCTCTTCTCAATGTGAGAAGACTGAGTCGGGAGGAGGCCTTAGAACGACTGGACCGACATGTGGACCAAGCAGTCCTAACCGATCTTCCCTATTTTCGGATCCTCCACGGCAAAGGGACAGGAATCCTCAAAACTGCAATTCAAGAGTTCCTCAAAAAGGATGATCGCGTTGCCGCCTTTCGAGAGGGGGAGCCGGTAGAGGGGGGGTGGGGAGTGACTGTGGTGGAGATGAAAGAGGAAGAGTAACCTTTATAGTAAAATGAGATTTTCCCATAGATTAGTAATTATTGTCTCACTGCTTTTCTTCCTTATTGGAATCTCTACAGCGGCAATAAGCAGACCAAATATTGAGATCATCCTTAAAGGGGGATGGGGGCATAGTCCAATAGATTCATATTACTCTTTTCCAAGTAACTCATTTGTACTCGGAGGAGATATTGGAGTTAGGCTAAATCGAAGCTTGGGGTTCTCTCTAGGATTTAATCACACGAAAAAGGCTAATATTGTATACGATGATATTTTAGGAAAGCCACTGTTTTACAGAACAGTAGAGTTACTTTCAATAAACAGTCAGGTAAAGCTTGCTTTCAACAAGGGATTTTGGGCAACCCGCCCTTACATTGGTGGAGGTATTGGAATTCATAGAACCAACGGAGAGACGTTGGGCTTGGTAACGGGGAGTCACAGTGAATATTCAACGCTTTTTCCATCTTTTATTTTCAAAACAGGTTTGGAAACGCCAATTGGCATACCAAGATTTTTCGCAATCATGGAAGGAGAATTGGAAATTGCACCAGTAAAAGTTTACAGAACTGAAGGATATAACCCACCACAGTCTGAGGGAGCGAAAATAGCTCTTTCTTTGGGATTGGGGCTTCAAATCTAGTTCAAAATATGTTTGCTTTTCTATCTAATTTCTTGGCTATTCTGGCAACAGTGATTATTTTCACAGGCTGTAATCCTGTTCAACCCCCAATTGAGCGCAATCCCAATCTCCATTTTTTGGCAGGAAAGCCTGATTATCCAGATGACACATTTTTTAATTCTGTCTGGTCAACAAATGGAAATACGATTTACTATCTGAAAGACAAGTGCTTTTATTTTCCTGAGATCAGAAGTGGCGATCTTTGGTCAATCAAAGTAAGTGGAAGCGACGAACGCATGGTTTTGAGTGGTAATTTCAGTTCACTGGCGATCGCGCCTGATGGAAGCAAGCTTGCTCTTGTAGAGAGGGATACAACATTAGAAAGTGGAATCATTGTCCTAGTTGACCCTGTAAGTGCAATTAAAGAGACCGTCGTTACGACTTCATTGAAAGTTCAGGACGTAGAGTTTTCCTCGGATGGACTCAATCTCTACTATTACGCCGAAGGGGGAATTTCTTCAATAGGAATTGATGGTGTAGGGGAGACCCTGATATTAGACAATTTGGGAAACTCTTTCGATCCGAGTCCTTTTGACCTCTCTCCCGATGACTCCAAAATCTTCTT
>JADFOU010000349.1 GCA_022562655.1 candidate division TA06 bacterium | reverse complement strand
ACCCCGGATACTACCAATATCCCTTTCAGCGATACCACTGGGGGAGCAGTTTCTCGGTCCCTGGCCTTACCCATCAATCCAACTCAAGTGGTTTGGGATATTCATCCTTAGCCTAGAGAAAAAGGAGATCTCAAAGACCAAAAAATGCTTGGAAAATAAATCTTTCCAGAGTCGAGGAAAAACGAACCAAAGAGGCTCGGCTCTTCACCAGAATAAGTCATTGCCCACAATAAGTTGAAAGGATAAACCACCATGTTGAAGAAATGCATGATTTGGGGTGTAGTTGGAGGGCTTTTTGCACTCCTGGGGGCAGTGAATCTCAGCCAAGCTCAGTGTATTCAACCCCCTTCGGAGCTAGTGGGTTGGTGGCCGGGGGATGGTAATGCAAATGATATTATTGGCGGGAATCATGGAACGCTACTGAATGGGGCGACGTTTTCAGCCGGAATGGTTGATCAGGCATTTAGTCTTGATGGAGAGGATGATCATGTGAAAGTGAGTAGCTCACCGAGTTTAGATCTTTCGGGTGAGTTTACACTTGATGCATGGGTGAGACCAAATACCGGTTATGGTCAACCAGAGAATTTCCTCCTTCACATTGATATTGTGGGCAGATGGGGACCGGGCGGATCAGGATTTGCTGCCTATCTGCTTGCTCTCAACTTCGAGGGCAAGGTTCTCGTTGCAACGTTCGAGAAGGCACAACGCTTAAAATTTATATCAATGGAGTTTTAAATGCTACTATGAGTGGTTCAGTAGCCCCTCAAGTTTCAAATCTTCCTTTGACTATTGGACAGGAGAATGAAGATTGCTTGGGATGCGATGGAGGTAACAATTTCGATGGCCTCATCGACGAAGTCGAGATCTTCGACCGCGCTCTCTTAGCGTCTGAAATCCATGCCATATTCGAGGCAGGGAGCGAAGGGAAATGCAAGACTCCTCCCTGTGAACCCAAAGAACCCCCTCAGCAGAGGACCCAGGGGTACTGGAGGAGACAGTGCAAGGAGAACCCCCATGAGGATATCTGTGCCCTGGTTGACAGTGTCCTCGCCCTTTCCGATCATTTTGATGGTTTTACCTGTGGTGATGTATGTGATTTGATGAATGTCGATCCTCCCGAGAACGATATGTGCCGAAAGGCAGATCGGCAGTTCATGGCCCTCCTCCTCAATGTCGCCTCCGGTAAACTGGTCCTCTGTAACTGCCTCTCGGATGGTAGGACGGTAAGCGATGTCATCGCTGAAATTGAATCCCTCCTTTCGGGATTCCCGGGTCATGCCACCTGTGAACGGGCGAAGACCCTGGCGGATGAGATCAACACGGGAGAGTCTCTTGTGAGTTGCCGTTCTCAGAAAATTGACGTTGCAGAGGATGACGATGATGAGGAAGGGATTCACTTCTCAGTCCCGAATCCCTTTACTATCAGGACCGTCATTCGATATGAAATTCCAAGGGTTGAAAGGCAGTATGAGGGAGTCAAAATTACAGGAGAATCTTCAGGGGCAGTGACTGTTCGACTAAAGGTATTTGATGTAGCGGGAAGGCTTGTGAAGGTTCTGGTGGATCAGAAGCAGGAAGTGGGAGAGTATGAGATCCTCTGGGATGGACTCAATGGGGCAGGGGAGAGGGTGGGAAGTGGGATTTACTTCTACCGATTGGGAGTTGGCTCGTCCCTCCGGACAGGAAAGATCATTCTTCTGGATTAATAAAGGGAGAAGTGTCAATGGCAATAAGAAGCGTCTCTCTGATCATACTTTATCTTTTGTTATCTCCCTCAAGTTGGGCTCAAACTCAATCTCTTGACCACTATTGGCTCATTGCGCATCGCCCCGATCTTACCGATGTCCACATTTTCTCTCAAACGGACGCTGTAGTTACCTTTAGTGACCCTCTTGGACCGGTTGGACCTTCACAGTCGATCCCAGCCAATACTCCTACTTCTCTGAATTTAGGTACATTAGGATTTTCTGGGGACAGCAATGGATTGTATTATGCAGAAGTGAATGCCGATCAGGATATTCTTATTGCCTTTGAGAGACGAAGAACGGATGGGGTGCTCATGGAGGACTATGGTCTGGCTCGTCCCAAAACAATTTTAAGCAATACCTGGTTTGATGGAGTGACCCAATCGTTTTCCGGTGATGATCGTCTTGCTCTTTTTACGACGCAGACAGAAACGATCCGATTTAACTTTTTCCTCCAAAATGGCAGCAGTGGTAGTGTCAGCCGTGTCGTGAATGGTTATGCCACTTTTCATGTTAGGAATGACTTGGGCATAGGGAACAATTATTCCTTGATTGTCTCTTCCGCTTCCGGGAGACCTTTCGCCTACACCAACTTCGATATTGGTGCTGGCTTTTTTTCACTCATTGGAACACAAAACGAACTCCTCAACGATTATACTCATCTATACGATGACAATCTGGGGATTATTTCTTTCTTCACACCAACGAGTAACA
>JADFOU010000348.1 GCA_022562655.1 candidate division TA06 bacterium | reverse complement strand
TCGCGGTTGCTGAATATGCACTTTACAATACCGATATCAGAGAAAGAGAAGATCGTGAGGAGATTGCTCAGATATTGAATATTGAGGATTTTCAAAGAGAGAACTTAGATCACGAGGAACTTGCTCAGATGTTAGGCATTGAAGATTTCTCTGGGAATATTCTCTATCACGAGCCGACTGGACAGACAATCCTCCTTGTTGCGAGAGAAGGCCTTGGTCGTGCCTTTATTTCACGCCTCCTTGTCGGATCAGAGAAGCCAGATGGGAAGGTCACAATAGGTTCCGGGTGGAAACTGATGAGTCAGGAAGTCTCACGGCTTTTTGCCGTAGGGGGAAGTATTTTTGGTGGGACACAGCCGGTTGATGAGATTCATGAGAAATTTCGAGATCTCTATTATCATGATAAGCCGATTCGGGATGAAACAGGAAGCATCATCAAACGGGGACCTGAAGTCCATACAGGGGTTCTCCCGAGCGAGGAGATCGTCGAGATCTCTAAGCTTATTCTCCTCACAGATGAAAGGATGATGATTGGAATTCTTCGGCAAGCCATAGGATGGTTGCAAAAGGGAGAAGGGCCAGTTCATGAGGAGCAGGTGAATCGGATTCTTGATATTCAGAGAGCACTCCATCTCGGCCCCACAGAGGTGCTCGAAGCGGCATTGCGCGCTACTCCCGTTAAAGAGTTGCATGTAGGTAAGACGCCAGAGATGCGGGATGTACGATTCCCGAGACTCGCGGAAGCCATTGAGCATGATATTGGGGGAGGTCGATTGACATGGGTTAAATCTCATCTTCCGCACCCTCGTGAATTTTTAAAGGCTCATAAAGAACTTCGACGTCGTCCGGCTGAATTGCCGCCTCCTGAAGAAGGCGAGACCAAAAGGGAAACGAAAACTAGAACTGAGCTTGACGAATTGGAAGCAGCGGTCCCCATTGAGAAAATCAGTGTGGAAACAGCGCTAAAGACTATTCCTATCGAAAGAGTCGAAGGGATGAAATGGGCCCAAAAGGTGGTGGAAGTAAAAAATCCAAAGGGGCTTCATGCACGGCCAACGTCAGGGGTCGTTACAGCGGCAAATAAGGAAGAATTCTCTGGGACAGAGATCTACATGAAGAACCTTTGGAAAAAGACACCTTGGGCCAATGTGAAAGAAATGATGGAAGTGGGTAGTGTTAATGCGCATCCAGGTGACGAATTGCTCATTGTTGCACAAGGAGATCAGGCTGAGGAGGCTCTTGCTGCAATTGAGACAGAAATCCTCCGTAAGTATAAAGAAGACGAGCCCAAAGCTGGCGGTGAGGAGAGCAAAGACGGCGGAGGGACATGGTCGGCGAATATGGAAGAAGCATGGACAATGCTCCTTGGGCAGATTCAGGTAGTCACGGCAGGCGGAGAAAAGGCACTGATAGAGGGACTATATCAGGAGTTTATCGATAAGCCTTACCGTGTCAAACAGGAAAATTCTCAAGTGCTTGCCATACGAAATGACGAACTCTTGCGGCGGATGCGAGGAAGCAAAGACGTGAAAGTGCGGAATCTCTATGAAAAACTCGAAGACTTTTATATTGAGAAGGTCAAGGCCTATACAGAGGAGAGAATCAGGCCGATCGCCGAAAAGATCGATCGCTGGAATTTGATTCCTTTGGATATCTACTTTGAGATGGGACAGCTTGGAATTTACTCCACACAATTCCCTCAAAAATATGGCGGGATGGGACTTTCCGTCTGGGCTTGGGCGAGAGTCAATAGGGTCGTTTCTGAAGCCAGTTCCGGAATCACCCTTGGGGCCCTCAATGTCCTTGGGAGTCTCTATCCTTACCTCTTTGAACGGGCAACTGAGGCGCAGAAAGAGGCCTACCTTGCACCCGTCCTGTTGGGTGAAGCGCTGGGGATTTTTGGCCTCACTGAATCCGGTGCAGGATCTGACAATAGTGGTATCGTCTCTGAATGGAGAAATGGACTTGTGAATGGCGAAAAACGCTTCATCACGATGGGTACCGGTATTCTTCCGTCCGATTTCCAAGAAATTATCGAGACCGAAAAACCAAACCCTGATTCTCGCCTCTTCAACAAATATGTGTGGGAATTTGGCGAACCTGGGGATCAAGGTTATCAAGGTCCTCGGTATGGATTGGGACTGGAAGAGTATCAGGAATTCCGTGAGCAGGTCGAGAAAAATTATACACTTTACATTCCAATTTCACATTACATGATCACTGCCATCAGGACCCAGCCAAAGAATGAGGCAGAACCGAGAGAAGGAATTGGAAGCGTTATTATCACCTTAAAAGATGCCGGTTTTGAACCGATCCCAGAAGGGGATAGCATGGTTCTCTCGCAAGGAAGAGGCCATCCGGATCAGAAGATTACCGCAAAGAGTGAACCGGTCATGGGCCAGCGGGGTTCCGGCACGACGCAATTTTTCCTAGACAGTATCCCTGTTTCACTTGAGACGCATCTGAT